>JBFIUJ010000115.1:0-8361 GCA_041607595.1 Gemmatimonadales bacterium
GCCCGCCACCGCCTGCAGCGGCTCGGCCCGTACCATCTCCAGGTGAGCGGCGACCCCGGGCGAGCCGCGCTCACGCTCTTCGGCCGGCCGAGCGGCCCGGTGGAGCCCGACTACTTCCCCTACGATCCCGCCCTCGCGTTCAGCGGTCCGCTCCTCCCGCCGGAGCGCGAGGAGTCGCTGAGGATTCTCGCGTTGGACGGGGTGGAGGTCGAGGCGACCGTGGCCGGGATGGTACGGGTTCCCCTGGGCGACCCGCCGGCGACCCTCAGGGTCCTTCGGGTGCCGAACCCGGCCACCGAGGAGGCTGACCTCGAGATCTACTTCCGCGACCGCACCAACGGGACGGAGACGTACCCCGCGGGCCGATTCGTGAAGCTCGTGCCCCTCCCGAGCGGCGACTACCGGCTCGACTTCAACCGCGCGCGGAACCCCTTCTGCGCCTACAACTCCGCCTATCCCTGCCCGGTGCCGTGGCCGGGGAACCTGATCGCGGCACCGGTATCCGCCGGTGAGCGGTACCGCGGCGGCGGCCTCGAGGTGCCCCTCCCCGCGCCCTAAGCTTCGGCGCGCCGCGGGTTGCCAGCCCCGCGCCGGCGTGTTTCAATCCACCGAATACCGCGTCGCTCTCGCACCGCATTCCGGGGGATTCTGCATGCCGTTCGCTCGCTCGTGGGGAATGCTGGGAGCCGGCCTTTCGCTGCTCGCCTTCGGGGGGGGAGCGACGCCGGGCTCGCCGGCGGGCTCGTGGAAAGCGGCGCTCGATCTGGCCGGCGGCCCGCTGCGGTTCGCGGTCACGATCGTCGACTCGGCCGGCTCGCTCTCGGGGACCCTCTGCAACGGAGCGCACTGCCAGCCCTTCTCCGCCGTCCGCGTCGCCGGCGACTCGGTGGAGCTGGAGATAGCGGACTACGCCGCGAGCATCACGGCGCGGCTGCAGGGCGATTCGCTGACCGGCGCCTACCGGAACGTCGGCAATCGCGGTCCCCGCGTCATTCCGTTTCGGGCGGCCCGCGGGGCCTGGCCGATCCAGCGCCCGGAGCCGCGGCTGGTGGGACGCTGGGACGCCACCTACCTGCTCGGCGGCCGGACGAGTCCCCACGTGTTCGACCTGCGGGACACCCCGCGCGGCCTCGAGGGCACGATCCTCTCCAACTCGGGGGACTACGGGCTGTTCTGGGGGCGCGCCGAGGCGGACAGCTTCGCGATGAGTCACTTCGACGGATCCTTCGTCTACTTGCTGACGGGACGGCTGGTGGGGGATACGCTGATCGGCGTCTTCCATGCCGGCCTCACCTCCCAGACGGCCTGGCGGGCGGTGCGCTCGACCGGGGACGCCCACCTGACGCCCCCGACCGAGATCACCAAGGCCGATCGCACCCGCCCCTTCGCCTTCCGCTTCCCGGATCTCGACGGACGGATCGTGTCCAACGAGGACCCGCGCTTCCAGGGCAAGGTGGTGGTGGTGGACGTGTTCGGCACGTGGTGCCCGACCTGCCACGACGCGGCGCCGGCGCTGGTGGACCTCTGGCACCGGTATCACGCCCGGGGGCTCGAGATGGTGGGACTGGCCTACGAAGTCACGGGCGATAGCGCGGTGGACGCGCAGCTGGTCCGCCGGTACCGCGACAAGTTCCGGATCCCCTTCCCCCTCCTGCTCGCGGGGGTCAACGTCACGGAGCTGACCGCGGCGACGCTGCCCCAGCTCGAAGGCTTCACCGCATATCCGACGACGATCTTCCTGGGGCGGGACGGGCTGGTCCGGCGGGTGCACGCGGGGTTCACCGGCCCGGCGACCGGCCCGCAGCACGAGGCGCTCCTGCGCGAATTCCGGGCGGTGGTCGAGCGTCTGCTGGCCGAAGAGTGAGGCGCGCGCAACCTTTGCCCGCCCTTTCGACCCGACTACTTTCCTAGCCCGGATCGCCGTTTCCCCGTCGCCGGAGGCGTTGCACGTGGCCCTGCCCCTGGTCCAGCTGACCCGAGCGCCCCAGGCGTCCGAGCCGCCGGCGCGGAAGCCAGCGTGGCTCAAGGTGAAGGCGCCGGGGAGCCCGGAGTACCTCCGCCTGAAGGCGCTGATGCGGGAGCTGGACCTCCACACGGTCTGCGAGGAGGCCCGCTGCCCGAACATCGGCGAATGCTGGGAGCACCGGGCCGCCACGTTCATGATCCTGGGCGACGTCTGCACCCGCAATTGCACCTACTGCGCGGTCGCGCACGGGACGCCCAAGGCATTCGATCCGCTGGAGCCGGTCCGCCTGGCGGAGGCCGTGACCACGATGGGGCTCGACCACGTGGTCATCACGTCGGTGGATCGGGACGACCTCCCGAACGGCGGGGCCGAGGCGTTCGCCGGCTGCATCGTGGAGATCCGGCGGCGGCGGCCCGGGACCTCGGTGGAGGTGCTGATCCCCGACTTCAAGGGCTCGGAGCGGGCATTGGGCATCGTCATGGACGCGCGCCCCGACATCCTCAACCACAATCTCGAGACCGCGGAGCGGCTCTACCGATTGGCCCGGCCGGGGGGCCGCTACGACCGGGCGCTCGCGCTGCTGGCCGCCGCCCGTCGGATGGCGGGGCCGGACGGCCTGACCAAGTCCGGCGTGATCCTGGGCATGGGCGAGGAATGGGACGAGGTCCTCACCTGCATGGAGGATCTGCGCCGGAGCGACGTGAACATCCTGACGCTGGGTCAGTACCTGCGTCCCTCCGACGCGCATCTCCCCGTCGCCCGCTACTACACCCCCGAGGAGTTCGCCGAGCTGGGGGAGATCGGGATGGCCATGGGCTTCACGCACGTGCAGGCGAGCCCGCTCACCCGCTCGTCCTACCACGCCTGGGAGCAGGTCGATCGGGCGAAGGCGCAGAGGAGGGCATGATGGCAGGCTCCGCGACCAAACCCTCCAAGGCCAAGAAGGCCGCCCCGGCGGCCTCCGCCGAGGAGTGCCACCACTGGCTGCGGCAGATGATGCTGATCCGGCACTTCGAGGAGAAGGCCGGCGAGGCGTACAGCCTGGGCAAGATCGGCGGGTTCTGTCATCTGTACATCGGTCAGGAGGCCGTCGGGGTCGGCTGCATCGCGTCGCTCCGCCCGGACGACTACATCACCTGCTCCTACCGGGAGCACGGCCACGCGCTGGCCCGCGGGATGTCCGCCCGCAGCGTCATGGCCGAGCTGTTCGGCAAGGCGACGGGCTGTTCCGGGGGGAAGGGGGGCTCCATGCACCTCTTCGACGCCGAGCGAGGGTTCCTGGGCGGCCACGGCATCGTCGGGGGGCACATCCCGCTCACCGCGGGCACCGCCTTCGCGGCCAAGTACCGCGGCACGGACCAGGTGTCGGCCTGCTTCTTCGGCGAGGCCGCGGTGAACATCGGCGCCTTCCACGAGGCGCTGAACATGGCCTCCCTGTGGAAGCTGCCGGCCATCTTCGTCTGCGAGAACAACGGCTACGGCATGGGGACCGCCCTGGCCCGGGCGAGCGCGATCATGGACATCTCCCATCGCGCGTATTCGTACGCGATGGACACGGAGGCGGTGGACGGGCAAGACGTGCTGGCGGTGAAGGCGGCGATGGATCGGGCCGTGGCCCGCGCGCGGACCGACTCGATGCCCACCCTGCTGGAGATGCGGACCTACCGCTACGTCGGCCACTCGATGAGCGACGCGGCGCACGGCACCTATCGGACCAAGGAAGAGGTGGAGACCTTCCGCCAGCGGGATCCGATCAAGGTGCTCGCCGAGTACATGAAGGCCGGGGGCATGATCGACAACGCCGGGATCGCCGCGATGGACGAGGAGGTGGTGGCGGAGGTGGCGGACGCGCTCCAGTTCGCGGAGGAATCTCCGGACCCGCCGCCCGAGGCCCTCACCCGCGACGTCTACGCGGAGCCGCGCTGACCATGCCCACCCTGACCTACCGGGACGCGCTCAACGAGGCGCTGCTCGAGGAGATGCAGCGGGACCCCGACGTCTTCCTGATGGGCGAGGAGGTCGGCGAGTACGATGGGGCCTACAAGGTGAGCCGCGGCCTCCTGAAGCAGTTCGGCCCCAAGCGGGTGGTGGATACCCCCATCGCGGAGCTGGGCTTCGCGGGGATCGGGGTGGGCGCGGCGATGGTCGGCCTGCGCCCCGTCATCGAGATGATGACTTGGAACTTCGCCCTGCTCGCCATCGACCAGATCGTGAACTCGGCCGCCAAGATGCGCTACATGTCCGGCGGACAGATCGGGTGCCCGATCGTGTTCCGGGGGCCCGGCGGCTCGGCGCTCCAGCTCGGGGCCCAGCACTCCCAGGCGTTCGAGTCCTGGTACGCCCACGTCCCCGGCCTCAAGGTGATCGCCCCCGCGACCCCGGCCGACGCCAAGGGACTGCTGAAGAGCGCGATCCGGGACGACGACCCGGTGGTCTTCATCGAAGGCGAGATGCTCTACAACCTGAAGGGCGAGGTGCCCGAGGGCGAGCATCTCACGCCGATCGGCGTAGCGGACGTGAAGCGGGAGGGCGGCGACGTCACCCTGGTGTGCCACTCCAAGTCCGTCACCATCGCGCTGAAGGCCGCCGACCAGCTGGCCGAGGCCGGCATCCAGGCCGAGGTGGTGGATCTCCGCACGATCCGGCCGCTCGACACCGACACCGTGCTCCGGTCGGTGGGGAAGACCCACCGCTGCGTCGTCGTGGAAGAAGGGTGGCCCTTCGCCGGGGTCGGGGCACAGGTGGTGGACGTGCTGCAGCGCGACGCGTTCGACGAGCTCGACGCCCCGGTCGTCCGGGTGACGGGCGCCGACGTTCCCATGCCGTACAACAAAGCCCTCGAGAAGGCGGCCAAGGCGGACCCAGCCCAGGTCGTCGCCGCCGCGAAGCGCGTCCTCTACCTCGAGTAGCCGATGGCCACCAAGATCGTGATGGAGGCGCTGTCCCCCACCATGGAGGAAGGGCGCCTGGTCGAGTGGAAGAAGCAGGAGGGCGAGCCGGTCGCCACCGGCGACGTGATCGCCGAGGTGGAGACCGACAAGGCCGTGATGGAGCTGGTGGCCCGGGCCGACGGCACCCTCCTCAAGCACGTCGTGGCGGCGGGGACCACGGTCCCGGTCTCCCAGCTGGTCGGGGTCATCGGCGAGCCGGGGGAGGACGTGTCGTCGCTCCTCGCCGGGTCGGCCAACGGGAAGGCCAAGGCGGAAGCCCCGGCCCCGCCGGCGGTCGCCGCCGCCCCGGCGCCCGCGGCGTCGGTGGCCACCCCGAAACCGGTCCTCGCCCCGACGGCGGCCGCCCCGGGCGGCCGGATCAAGGCGTCGCCCCTGGCCCGGAAGATCGCCCGCGACCGCGGGCTCGACCTCGGGGCCATCCGGGGCTCCGGCCCGGAGGGGCGCATCATCCAGCGGGACGTGGAGGGCGCGGCCGTCCAGTCGCCCGAGCCCGCCGGGCCCGGCGGCCCCGCCTTCCGCGACGTGCCGCTGAGCCAGATCCGGAAGACCATCGCCAAGCGGCTGGCGCAGTCCATCGGACCGATCCCGACCTTCTATCTCACGTCCGAGATCGACATGGAGCGGACGTGGGACGCGCGCGAGACGCTGGTGGCCGGGAAGGACCGCTCCCCGGACGAGCCCCGGATCTCCTACAACGACATCATCCTGAAGGCCGTGGCGCTGTCCCTGCGACAGCACCCCGACTGCAACGCCTGGTGGCAGGACGACCGGATCCGCTATTGGAACGAAGTCCACCTGAGCATGGCGGTGGCGGTGGAAGACGGCCTGATCACGCCGGTGATCCGTCTCGCCGATCGGAAGTCCCTGCGGGAGATCGCGCGGGAGGCCCGGGAGCTGGCGGGCCGGGCCCGGGAGCGGCGGCTCACGCCGGCGGAGTACACCGGGGGCACCTTCTCGGTCTCGAACCTCGGCATGTTCGACATCGACCAGTTCACCGCCGTGATCAACCCGCCGGAGGCCGGGATCCTGGCCGTGGGCGGGATCACGCCCAAGCCCGTCGTGGTGGACGGCGCCACCGCGATCCGGCGGCGCATGCGTGTGACGCTCTCCTGCGACCACCGCGTGATCGACGGCGCCACCGGCGCCCAGTTCCTCCGCACCCTCAAGGGCATGCTCGAGAATCCCTTGACCATGGTGTACTGAGCGACCTCCCCAAGCTCCGAGACGAGGCACCATCGTGGCAAGTCAATTCGACGTGATCGTCCTGGGTGGTGGACCGGCCGGCTACGTGTGCGCGATCCGCTGCGCGCAGCTCGGGCTCAAGGCCGCCGTGGTGGAGAAGGACAAGCTGGGGGGGGTGTGCGTCAACATCGGCTGCATCCCCACCAAGGCCCTCCTCCACAGCGCCCTCATCGCCAACATCGTGACCCACGACGCCAAGGACCTCGGCATCGAGACGGGCACCGTCTCGCTGGACTACGGCACCGCCATGCGTCGCTCGCGCAAGGTGTCGGAGCAGAACTCCAAGGGCGTCGAGTTCCTGATGAAGAAGCACAAGGTGACCGTGGTGCGCGGCACCGGCGTGCTCCAGCCGGGGAAGCGGGTGAAGGTGGGGAACGAGGTCCACACCGCGGCCAAGGCCGTCGTCATCGCCACCGGCTCGCGGGTGAAGGGGCTGCCCCAGGTCGGGCTCGAGCTCAACGGCACCACCGTGATCAGCTCGGACGAGGCGCTGTTCCTGGAGAAGGCGCCGGCCTCGATCGCCATCGTAGGCGCCGGGGCCGTCGGCTGCGAGTTCGCCGACATCTTCAACGCCTTCGGCAGCAAGGTGACGCTGATCGAGGCCCTGCCCCGCATCGTCCCGCTGGAAGACGCGGAGGCCTCAGACGCACTGACCAAGTCCTACCGGAAGCGGAAGATCGACGTCCTGGCCGGCGCGACCGTGAAGAAGGCCACCGTGAAGAAGAGCGGCGTCACGCTGGAGGTCGAGTCGGGGGGCGAGAAGCGGACGGTCGAAGCCGAGAAGGTCTTGATGGCCGCGGGACGGGCGGTGAACACCGAGGAGATGGGGTTCAAGGAGGCCGGGGTGCAGCTCACCGACCGGGGCTTCGTCAAGGTGACGCCCGCCACGCTCGAGACCACCGCCCCGGGCGTCTACTGCATCGGCGACGTGGCCGGCCCGCCCATGCTGGCCCACAAGGGCAGCCGAGAAGGCGTGTACGTCGCGGAGATCATCGCCGGCCACAAGCCGATGCCCATCAAGTACGACAACATTCCGAGCGTCACCTACTGCCATCCGGAGGTCGCGAGCATCGGCCTGACCGAGGAGCAGTGCAAGGAGCAGAAGCTGGAGTACCAGGTGGGCCGCTTCCCGTTCAGCGCCAACGGGCGGGCGCGGACCGCCGGGGATACCGAGGGGTTCGTCAAGATCATCCGGGGAAAGAAGTACGGCGAAATCCTCGGCGCGATCATCGTCGGCGGCCACGCCTCCGAGATCATCCACGAGCTGACCGTGGCCCGGGAGAACGAGTACACGGTGGAAGAGGTGGATCTGGCCGTGCACGCGCACCCCACGCTCTCCGAGGCGATCGCGGAGGCGGCGCTCGACTCGATGGGCCGCGTGATCCACACCTGACGCGACGGGCCGAGCCTTCCCTCGGCCCACCAGCCCATGCCGCACCCAGCCTCCCCACCGCCACCCCACATCGCTGGTCCCGCACCGGCCGAGGATCACCTCGGCCTGGTCGCCCGAGCGGTCCCGGCCGCGATCCTCGCGGGCGCCGGGCTGATCGGGCTGGCGCTGCTCGGCGTACGGCGCCTGGTGGCCGCGGCTCCGCCCCCGGCGGCCACGCCGGAGGCGGTCGACCCGTTCGGCCCGGCCGGCGTAGCGCTGCTCGCCGGCACGCTGCTGGGCTGCGCCCTGGCGGCCGGGCTCACCTGGAGGCTGCTGGCCCCGGTCGGCAGCTACTACCGGAGGGGCGGGCTGGCCATGGTCGCCGCCTTCGCCACCCTGGTCGCCGCCCTCCCCACGATGCCCCTCTACCAGGCGCTCGGCGCCGCCGGCCTGTGGGGCTTCGCCGTCCTGGCCCTCGTCCCGGCGGCCCTGCTCGGCCGGGCCGCGTTGCGGCGGAGAGCGGCGTGACCTCTCCGCCCCCACTCCTGGTGGTGGAGCTCGGCCGGCGCCCGTACGGACCGGTGCTCGAGATGCAGCGCGCCCTCTGCCGGGCGCGGATCGAGGGGGAGCTCGCGGAGGACGTGCTGCTGCTGGTGGAGCATCCGCCGGTCATCACGCTCGGCCGCGGGACCCAGGTCGAGAGCCTTCCGATCCCGGCGGATCGGCTTCCGGCGCACGGGGTCGAGGTGTTCGAGGTGGAGCGGGGTGGCGACGTCACCTTCCACGGCCCGGGCCAGCTGGTGGGCTATCCGATCCTCGACCTGACCCGA
>JBFIUJ010000116.1:0-8314 GCA_041607595.1 Gemmatimonadales bacterium
AGGCCTGGGTCTGTTGTCCGCGGCCGGCGAGGCGTGTATCTTTGTAGGTTGACGTATAGCCGAACCAACGCACTTTCACGAGGGTCGCCCCATGGCACGGGTCTGCACGGTCTGCGGCAAGGGACCGGTTACCGGAAACAACGTGAGCCACGCCAACAACCGGACCAACCGCCGGTGGTATCCCAACCTCCAGACCGTCCGGGTGCTGGTGGACGGCGCGCCCAAGCGGGTCCGGGTCTGCGCGCAGTGCATCAAGAGCAACAAGGTCGTCAAGGCCACCTGAGGGTGCCCCCTCGGGGGCGCGGGACCGTGGCTCAGAAAAAAGGGGACCCGCGGGTCCCCTTTCGCATGCCTGGGCGTGCATTCGTCCGGGCAACGCGCTACTCGGCCAGCAGCTCGATGCGGGCGATGTCCGCCCCGTCCCCCGGACGGTGCCCGAGCTTGAGGATCCGGGTGTAGCCGCCAGGCCGCGCGGCGAAGCGCGGGCCGATCTCGGCGAAGAGCCGATGCAGCGTCTCGCGATCCTTGATCCGTCGCTCGACCTGACGGCGGGCGTGGAGGTCGCCCCGCCGAGCGAGGGTGATCAGCTTCTCGGCGAATGGCCGCAGCTCCTTGGCCTTCGCCTCAGTCGTGACCACTCGCTCGTGGGCGAACAGGCTCGTCGCCATGTTGTTCAGCATCGCCCGCCGGTGGCTCGCGGTCCGGGAGAGCTGCCGTCCCTTCGACCGATGCCGCATCTAGACCTCCTCCTCCGCGGCGGGCGCCGGCGCCATCCCGCCATCGGTGACGTGCAGCGTTCCCTCCACCTCCTCGAACGACATCCCGAACGCGAGCCCCTGCTGGGCCAGGATCCCGCCGATCTCCTCCAGTGCCTTCTCGCCGACGTTCTTGACCTTGAGCAGGTCGTCCGCGCTGTACTGCACCAAGTCCTGCAGCGTGCGGATGTTCGAGTTCTTGAGCGAATTGAGCGAGCGCACCGAGAGCCCGAGGTCGTCGATCGGCTGGTCCAGCCGCGCCCGGAGGTCGTCGCTGACAGCCGTGTCGGGCGCTTCCGGCTCCACCGGGGCCAGCGGCACGTCACCGAAGTCCCGGAAGTACTGGAAGTGCTGCTGGGCCAGCGCGGCCGCGTAGGCGATGGCGTCTTCCGGCGTGATCGTCCCGTTGGTCTCGACCGACACCGTGAGCCGATCGTAGTCCGTCCGCTGCCCCACCCGGGTCTCGGCCACGGTGAAGTTGGCGCGGATGACCGGGTTGTAGATCGAGTCGATGCGAATCAGGTCCACCGGGTAGGAGCGATCGGCCGGATGCAGCTCGGACTCGACATACCCGCGGCCCTTGTTGACGTACAGCTCGGCCGAGATCTCCCGGTCGTCCTGGACCGTGAAGAGCAGATGGTCCGGGTTCACCACCCGAACGGCTCCGTGCTCCTGGATGTCCCGCCCGTGGACCGGACCCGGCCCCTTCCGCTTGATATGCAGGATGGCGTCGTCCACCTCGGGGGCGAGCACGAGCGTCAGCGCCTTCAGCCGCTGGACGATCTGGTGCACGTCCTCGAGCACGCCTTGGACCGTCTGGTGCTCGTGGACCACCCCGTCCAGCCGGAACCCCCAGACGGCAGTCCCGCGGAGGGAGGAGAGCAGCATCCGGCGCAGGGAGTTGCCGAGCGTATAGCCGAAGCCCCGCTCCAGCGGGTGGAGCCGGAACTCGGCGGCGTTCGGGTTGTCCTCGCGCCTGGTCGTCTCCAGCAGGTGCGGGCGGACGAGCCCGGTGAGATCGATGCTCATCATGGCGTCACTTCGAGTAAAGCTCGACAATCAGCTGCTCCTGGGCGTTGATCGGGATGGCCTCCCGCGTCGGCACCTCGACGTAGCGCCCGAGGGCCTTCTCGCTGTCGACCGAGAGCCAGCCCACCGGGGCGCCGCGGGCGGCGCTCTCCTGCGCCAGCTTGACCATGACGAGCTCGCGGCTCGCCGGGGCCACGCGAATCTCGTAGCCCGGGCGCACATGGAACGACGGCACGTCGACCCGTCGCCCGTTGACCTGGATGTGCCCATGCCGAACCAGCTGGCGGGCGGCCTTGCGGCTCGCTGCGAAGCCCATCCGGTAGACCACGTTGTCGAGCCGGGACTCCAGCGCGATCAAAAGGTTGGTGCCCTTCACGCCCGGATGCCGGGTCACGTCGTCGTAGAGGTTGCGGAACTGCTGCTCGGACAGACCGTAGATCCGCTTCACCTTCTGCTTCTCGCGGAGCTGGCGGGAGTACTCCGAGGCCTTGCGCTGGCGCGCCGCGACCTGACCGTGCTGGCCCGGCGGCACCGCCCGACGCTCCACCGCGCACTTCTCGGTGAGGCAGCGGGTGCCCTTCAAGAACAGCTTCGTCCCCTCGCGGCGGCAGAGCCGGCAGCTGGGACCCGTGTAGCGCGCCATGCCTCAGACCCTCCGCTTCTTGGGAGGGCGGCAGCCGTTGTGCGGAATCGGGGTCACGTCGCGGATGGACGCGACGCGCAACCCGACCGAGGCGAGGGCCTGGATGGCCGATTCCCGACCGCTGCCGGGTCCCTGGACCCGCACATGCACCCGGCGCAGGCCGAGGTTCACGGCCTCGCGCCCACAGTTCTCGGCGGCCACGGTGGCGGCGAACGGGGTGGACTTCTTCGACCCCTTGAACCCGGCCTTGCCGGCCGAGCCCCACGCGATGGTGTTGCCGCGCATGTCCGTGATCGTGATCAGCACGTTGTTGAAGGTCGCCGTGATGTGGGCGATGCCCTCCGACTCGACCACCTTCTTGGACCGCTTGCCGCCGGTCCGAGCTGGGGTAGGACTGGTCATTACTTCTTGGTCACTTTCTTCTTGCCCGCGATGGCGCGGCGCGGCCCCTTCTTGGTGCGCGCGTTGGTGTGGGTCCGCTGCCCGCGGACCGGCAGGCCCCGGCGATGCCGCTGCCCGCGATAGCTCCCGATGTCCATCAGCCGCTTGATGTTCATCGCGATCTCGGTGCGGAGGGCGCCCTCGACCTTATAGGTGCGCTCGATGATCTGGCGCAGTCGGGCCACCTCCGCGTCCGAAAGATCCCGGACTCGGGCGTTGGGATTGACGCCGGTCTCCGTGAGCAGCCTGGTGCTGCTCACCCGGCCGATGCCGTAGATGTACGTGAGGGCGACCTCCACCCGCTTGTCCCGCGGGAGATCCACCCCAGCGATGCGTGCCATGTGCTCAGCCCTGCCGCTGCTTGTGCTTGGGATTCCGCTTGCAGATGATCCGCGTCACCCCGTTGCGCTTGATGACCTTGCAGTGCTCGCAGATCGGCTTGACACTCGAACGTACCTTCACGACGTATCTCCGGGCCTGCTGGTTGGTGAAGAGCATGGCAATATAGACAGGCCCGCAACTCGTGGCAAGGGAACCCACTACCGCCCGATCCTGAGCTCCGTCAGGACCCAGCCGTCCGGCCCCTCCCGGTAGCTCAGCAGGACGGTCTGCCGCTGGACCTCCTGGGTCCCCCGCACCCGATACCGCCGGACCAGCTCCACGTAGCCCCGCGCCTCACCCACCACCCGGGCCGCCCGGACCAGGGTCTCGACCTCCTCCGCCCCCCGCACGAACCCCCGGAGCATGGCCTCCGCCTGGGACCGCTCGATGGGAGCCGAGGGATCGGCCCCGGGCAGCTGCACCAGAATCCTCGGGCTCCCGGACAGGACCCCCGCCACGTCCCCCCGGGCCCAGGCCGCCCGCACCCGCTCGGCGGCCCCACCCAGGTCGGCTCCCTGGGCCGCCAGCGGGACGGCGAGGACCAGAGCCGCAGCCAGGGTGAGCCCGGCGGTCACGTGCCCGCGCACGCCGCCTCCTGGGCCAGGGAGCGGTAGGCGGCAACAGGATCGGGTGCCTCGGTGACCGTCCGGCCCACGACCAGGTGGGTCGCACCGGCGGCCGTGGCCTCGCCGGCCGTGGCCACCCGGGCCTGGTCTCCCCGGTCGCCCCCTGGGGCCCGGATGCCCGGGACCACGATCCACCCGTCGGGTCCGACCACGGCCCGGACCCGCCCCGCCTCGAGTGCCGAGCACACCACCCCTCGGAGGCCGCAGGCCCGCGCCAGCCGGGCGATCCGCTCGACCTCGGCGGGCAGGTCCCGCGATTCGGTTCCGAGGGCCTCGGCGTAGCTGGCGCGGTCGTGGGAGGTGAGGACGCTGACCGCGGCCAGCTCGAGCGGCGGGCCGGTCGCATCGGCGGCCGCCGCGAGCATCGCGCGACCGCCGGACCCGTGCACGGTGGCGAGCGAGACGCCCAGCTCCCGGGCGGTCCGGACCGCGCCGGCAACGGTGTTCGGAATATCGTGCCATTTCAGGTCGAGGAAGACGCGGACGCCGCGGGCGGTGAAGGCCCGCACCAGGTCGGGCCCCTCGCGCGTGAACAGCACCGACCCGAGCTTGACCCAGCCGAGGCCGGGGAGCGCCTCCGCCAGCCGGAGCGCCTCGGTGCCGGTCGGCTGATCGAGGGCGACGACGATCTCAGCCACCGGAGGCCTCGAGGTCCCGCACGATCCGCTCCGGCGCCCGGGGATCGGCCAACGCGGCGGTGCCGATAGCGACGAGCACGGCCCCGGCCCGGAGGTACTGTCGCACGTCGTCCGCCGTCCGGACGCCCCCGACTCCGATGACGGGAAGCCCCGGGACGCGCTCGGCGATCCGGGCGGTGGCGAGCACCCCGATGGGCAGCAGCGCGGGTCCGCTCACCCCGCCCCGGCCGTTGCCGAGCCTCGGCCCCCCCGCGGGTGAGAAGGCGAGCCCGGGGAGGGTGTTGACCACGGTGACGCCGTCGGCCCCGGCGTCCCGGGCGGCAAGCGCCATCGCGGCCACGTCGGGCAGAGCCGGAGAGAGCTTGGCGAAGAGCGGCCGTCGGGTGACGGCGCGGCAGCCCGCGACGATCCGGGCAACCGCCTCCGGATCCGCCCCGAACTCGAGGCCGCCGCGCGCGGTGTTGGGGCAGGACAGATTGAGCTCGAACCCGTCGACGCCCTCCTCCTCCGACAGCGCCGCCGTCACCTCCGCGTACTCCTCCTCGGTGAACCCGACGACGTTCACCAGCACCCGGGCGAGGAGCCGACGGCGTCGGAGCCATGGCAGCGCCTCGGCGCGCACCCGCTCCAGGCCCGGGTTCGCCAGCCCGATCGCGTTGAGCATGCCCCCCCGGAACTCGGCGACCCTGGGCGGAGCGTTGCCGCTCCGGGGCGCGAGGGAGACCGCCTTGGTGACGATCCCGCCCAGTCGATCGAGGTCCATCACGCCGTCGAGCTCCCGGCCGAACCCGGCGGTGCCGGCGGCCAGGAGCACAGGGTTCTGGAACGTGAGACCCAGGACGTCCCGGGACAGATCGTGGGAGCGCACTCAGGGCAGGTCGTCGGAGTCCCGGCCCGGCACGGGCTGACCGGGACGCCGCACCGGGCGCCTGGCGGGATCGACGTCGGCGAGCCCGGCGAGCGCGAAGGCGCGGAGGGAATCCTCCAGCGCTCGGAGCGCGGGGGCCTCCTCGCCGGCGACGAAGGCGAGATACGGGCTATCGGGATAGGCCGAATGCAGTCGCTCGCGCAGCGAATCGGCGCGCTCCGGCTCGAGGGCCATCAGGGCCAGGATCGCCTTCGGGGCATAGGGCGACTCCGGCCATTCGCCGACCACCCGGCGGAAGAGCCCCGCGGAGAGGATGGGCGCCTCGAGCGTGTCCCGGGCCGCTTCGGCGGCCAGGAAGAGGGTGAGGTCGCCCTGCGGCTGTCCCGGAGCCAGGGAGTCCTTCAGGGCCGCGAGCCGGTCCACGACCGCTACCATGCCCAGGGCAACGACTCCCGAGGGGCCGCCCATCCGACTCAGGCGCGACAGCGGCTCGCGCAGCGGCGGCAGCTCCGAGAGGGCGGTCACGCGCCGGTGAGCGAGGCGGCGGATCGTGAGGAGCGCTTCCAGACCGGCGAAGGTCGGCTGCTCCGACTGCCCCGCGGCCTCCAGGCGCTGGACCGCCCGCGCCGAGTCCAGCGGGACGAGGCGCAGTCCGTCTTGGAGCAGCCAGGCGGCCCGCTCCTGGCCGGTGACGCCCAGCCGCTCGATGACCCGATCCGTGAGGCGCGAGGCCGCTTCGGGATGCCGGCGGCCGAGGGTGGCCAACAAGGAGTCCCAGGGAGCGATTGAATCGCGCCGGTCGAGCAGCACGTCCGCGAGGGCCAGGGCGCTATCCGAGCGCCCAAGCCCGGCGAGGGCCACCGCCCGCTCGCCGATGGCGCGAGGATCCGAGGAGCCCTCGAGCTGGGCCAGGGCCTCCGCGAACCGGCCGGCCAGTCGCAGCGCCCTGCCCTGCCACAGCTGGGCGGTGAGCCGCCTGGCCGGATCCTCGCTGGTCGCGAGCCGGCCGAATGCGTGGCCGGCGGCGTCGGGGTTGCCCAGGCGGACGTGACACTCCCCGAGCAGGTAGCTCGCCTCCTCGGCCACCCTCGGGTCGTTCGGGGAACGGGCCGCCCGACCGAGCGGCCCCACGGCGGAGCCGCAGTCGTTCCGGTGGAAGAACGCCTTTCCCCGCACCAGCTCGGCGTCGTCCGCCCACTTGCTGTCCGGATGCCGGGCCAGGACGGATTCCGCCCGCACCGCGGCCTGCGCCCACAGCCCCTGGGCGTCGAAGGTCCTGCCCTCGCGCTCGGCCTTCTCGGCGGAGCGGGCGAGGCGATTGGCGTTGTACATCCCGTTGTAGTAGGCGCACCCTGCGAGGAGGAGGAGCAGCAGTGGAGCGAGCCGCGCCCGACTCATCGGGACCTCGGGACCGCGGCGGCGGGGCCGACCTGGGCCTGGCCGGTCTTCCGCTCGAACTCGATCAGGTAGGCCACGACCGCGTCGGCGAGGGCGCGGGCGAGGGCCTGTTGGCGGATGCTGCTGGTGAGCAGGCGGGCGTCGTCTCGATTGGTGGCGTAGCCCATCTCCACCAGCACGGCCGGTCGGCGAGCGCTGTTGAGGACGAAGTAGTTCGCCTGCTTCACGCCGCGGTTCTCGCCGTCGTGCTCGCGCTCGAGGTGGACCTGGATCAGCTCCGCCGCCCGGGCGGACTCGCGCAGGTACTCGTTCGCCTGGAGGTCCCGGAGGATGAAGTCGAGCGCCCCCCCGTGACCGGTCGCCTCGGGGGTTTCGTACCGGATGGCCTCGTTCTCCATCTCGGCCACGCGCGCGGCATCCTCGGTCTTGGCCTCGCCCAGGAGGTAGGTCTCGAATCCTCGCTTCGCCGTGTACCCGCGGCGGCGGGGGAGCGCGTTGACGTGGAGGCTGACGAAGAGGTCGCAGTCCTCGCTGCAGACCGGCCCCCGGTGTCGCAGGGAGATGAGCGTGTCCGAGGTGCGTGTCATGCGCACCGCCACCCCACGGCGCTTCAGCTCGTCCCGCAGGAGGAGCCCGATCTGCAGGGTGACCCGCTTCTCCTGGAACCCCGCCGGGTAGTTCGTGCCGAGGGTGCCGGGGTCGGTCCCGCCGTGCCCCGGATCGATCGTCACCACGTGGCCCGGCAGCAGGCCGCTCGGCAGCCGCGCAGGCGCTGGGGGCGCTGGGGGCGGTGCGCGTGGTCCCACTTCCGTCAGTCGGCCGGTGGACTCGTCGTAGCGATACCGCTCGCCGAAGACGCGCGGCAGGATCTCGACGGCGAACTGGAACGGCAGGTAGAGGGTGTCGCGGACGACCAGCGCGGAGGCCGCCAGCGGCTCGAGTCGCTCGTGGATCCGCAGGAGGGGCGCCCCGAGCAGGAAGCGGAACGCCTGTCGAGCCACCACCACGTCGGCCCAGGCACCGTTGACCGAGACCGAACCGTTGAGGGCGGAGAGGAGGAGCGAGCCGTGGAGCACGGGGGCGCCGCCCAGATCGGTGCGCACCGGGACACTGGCTTCGCCGCGCGGCGTGGAGACGACCAGCGCGGCCGGCGGCGCGGGAGGCGGCGCCGCGAGCAGGATGGCGCCGAGGAGCAGGCTCACCGGCGTCCTCGGGCCAGCGCCCGTGCGACGTCCCGCTCCGCATCGCGGCGCTTGAGGTCCTCGCGCTTGTCGTGGCGCTTCTTCCCGCGGCCGAGCCCGATCACGACCTTCGCGTGACCGCCTCGGAAATAGAGCTCGAGCGGAACGAGGGTGAGTCCCTGGCGCTCCACGGCCCCGATCAAGCGGTTGATCTCCTTACGATGCAGCAGGAGTTTCCGGGACCGGACGGGGTCGTGGTTATAGCGATTCCCCTGCTCGTAGGGCGTGACGTTCATGCCTTCGAGGAATACCTCTCCGTTGCGCACCCGAGCGTAGGCCTCCTTGATGGAACCC
>JBFIUJ010000117.1:0-8272 GCA_041607595.1 Gemmatimonadales bacterium
CCCCTGCGGGCATCGCCCGCGGGCCCCTCGCGACGACTCGGGTGGGATACCGGCGTGGCTTCAGCGACAGTGTCGAGCCGCGACCAACCGGAGGTCCGGTGCGCCTAGGCGTCCATGCCGCGCTCACGCCGGAGCCGGCGGAGGTCCTCCAGTGCCTCGATGTCGGCGGCGTCCTGCAGCCGCCCGGTCTGCTTGGATGCGATCAGGTGCTCGATCGAGGCGGTGGGGATCTCCACGCCCTCGATGGTGAATCGCGTGGCGTCCCGCGCGGCCTCGGGGTAGTGCACACTCCAAGCCACGGTCAGGATGTCCACCCTCGGGGAGTCACCGATGATCGCCACCGGCGCGCGGACGATGTCCTCGGCCAGCCACTCGCGGGCCAGGCCGAATCCCGCGTCGCCGAGCCCCGCGAGCACTCGGTCGGCGTTCTCGACGGTCTTCTCGATCAGGACGTCCACGTCCCGGGTGGCCCGGGCGTAGCCCCAGAGCTGCATCGCGCAGGCCCCGACGAGCACGTACCGGGCCTCCCGGCGGTTCAACGCCTCGCACACCTCCGCCAGGTGTGTCTTCGGCTGGGCGTTCACGGCCGCAGCCTCTCGAGGCGATCCCACTCGAGGTAGTCCTCGTACCGGTCGAAGAGGCGCACCCGGTCCCGGCGGCTCCCCTCCTCGGGCCGACGGAGATCGGAGATCCGGGCGGTTCGCTCGGCCTCCCGCACCCGCTCGTCCGGCGACAGCGCGAGGTCGGCCATGAGCTGCGCCCGCCGCTGCTCCCCGACCCCTCCACTCGTCGGCCGATAGCCGGTCCTCGGCTCGGCCACCGCTGGAGGGGGGACGGGGAGCGGACCGGCTCGGTCCAGGTACTCCCGGAGCGCGTCCACCAGCACCCAGCTGCGCGAGCGGTCGAGGCGCCGAGCCACCTGGTCAGCGGCGTGGACCAGGTCCTCGGGGATGGTGATCGAGATTCGACTGAGTGCCATGGTACGAGGAAATATTACTATCTCATACTATGCATGCAACAAGCTATGCAAGAAGGGGATACATGGCTTCGGCCATCCCGTCACCCTGTCGGTATCTCTCCCGAGACCGCCGCCACCTCCCTCATGCCGTCCTCCGCGAGCACCGCCCGGGCCGTGAGGGGCGTCGCGGCGGGGGAGCGGAGGTTCTTCTCTGACGTCGCAACGCGCGGTCCAGCCAGGACGATTTGCCAATATCTCCGAATGGGCCTACCCTGAAAACTTCGACTCCGACCCCGAGGCTTGCATGACCGACCTGCGCATCAACGGCCGAACCGTCACCGTGGACGTCCCGGCGGACACGCCACTGCTCTGGGTGCTCCGCGACACACTTGGGCTGACCGGGACGAAGTTCGGCTGCGGCATCGCGCAGTGCGGGGCCTGCACCGTCCACCTTGACGGCCAGGCGGTCCGCTCGTGCCAGCAGCCGGTCGGAGGACTGGGAGACCGTGAGGTCACCACGATCGAGGGACTCTCCAAGGACGGAGCCCACCCGGTGCAGCGCGCCTGGGTCGCGGAGCAAGTGCCGCAGTGCGGCTACTGCCAGTCGGGCCAGATCATGAGCGCGGCCGCGTTGCTCCGGAACAACCGGCGACCCAACGATGCCGCGATCGACGCGGCCATGGCGGGCAACGTCTGCCGCTGCGGCACATACCAGCGCATCCGAAAGGCCATCCACCGCGCCGCCGGAGGCGCCCGATGAGCGCCACCTTTTCGCGCCGCGATTTCCTGCGCACCGGCGTCGCCGCCGGCGCCGGGCTGACGATCGCCATCCAGCTCGGGTGCCGTCCCGACGCGCCCTCGGACCCGGTGGCCACGCCGTTCGTCCCGAATGCGTTCCTCAAGGTGAGCACGGATGGCTCGGTGACCGTGATCTGCGGCTACTCCGAGATGGGGCAGGGGGTGCTCACCGCCGTGCCGCAGCTGGTGGCCGAAGAGCTGGACGTGGAATGGTCCAAGGTCCGGGTGGAGCAGGCCCCGGCCGGCGAGGCGTACTTCAATCCCGCGTTCGGCATCCAGGGAACGGGCGGCAGCACCACGGTGCGCGCGTCATGGACGCCCATGCGCCAAGCGGGCGCCAAGGCGCGGGCCATGCTGGTGGCGGCCGCCGCCGCGCGCTGGGGCGTGCCACCGGAGCAGTGCCGCACGGAGGCCGGATTCGTCCTGCGGGAGGGCTCGCGCGACAAGCTCTCCTACGGTGCCTTGGCCGACGAGGCCGGCGCGCTGACCGAGCCGGAGACCGTCATTCTCAAGGATCCGAAGGACTTCCGGATCCTGGGCACGCCGGTGCCGCGACTGGACGTGCCGGACAAGGTGACCGGCAAGGCGGAGTTCGGCATCGACGTGAAGGTCCCCGGCATGCTGGTGGCCGTGGTGTCGCGCTGCCCGGTGTTCGGCGGCAAGGCCGTCCGGTGGAACACCGCGGCGGCCGCCGCGGTGCCGGGAGTCCGCCGGGTCGTGTCCATCGGCAGCGGTGTGGCGGTGGTTGCCGACGGCTACTGGGCGGCGCGTAAGGGAAGGGACGCGCTGGCCGTCGAGTGGGACGAGGGCGCCAACGCCGGGCAGTCCAGCACGAAGATCTCGGCGCAGCTGGCTTCGCAGGTCCGCCGGCCGGGCGTCCAGGTCCGCCGCGAGGGCGCGGGCTCTGCGGCCCAGCAGGGCACGACGGTCGAGGCCGTCTACGAGGTGCCCTACCTCGCGCACGCCTGCATGGAGCCGATGAACGCGACCGCCCACGTCGAGGCGGACAAGGTCACGATCTGGGCGCCGATCCAGTTCCAGGCCGCGGCGGGCAACGCATTCGGCGGCGGCGCGCGGGAGCTCGCCGCGCGCATCGGCGGCGTGCCTCCCGAGCGGGTCACCGTCCACACGACGATGCTGGGCGGCGGGTTCGGCCGGCGGTTCTTCCTGGACTTCGTGACCGAAGCGCTGGAATGCTCCAAGGCCGCCGGCGCGCCGGTCAAGGTGGTCTGGTCCCGCGAGGACGACGTCCAGCACGACTTCTACCGTCCCGCATCACTCGCCTGGTTCCGCGGCACGGTGGCCGGCGGCGCTCCGGTGTCCTGGGTCAACCGGGTGGCGTGTCCGGCGATCCTCCCGGCCGGGCCCGGCAAGGTGGACGACAGCTCGGTCGAGGGCCTGGCGAACTTCCCCTATGCCATCCCGAACGTGCTGGTCGAGGCCCACAACCCCGCGTTAGGCGTCCCGGTCGGCTTCTGGCGCTCGGTGGGCTCGTCGCAGAACGCGTTCTTCTCCGAGTGCTTCATCGACGAGCTGGCCGGCGCCGCGGGCGTGGACCCCTACGAGTTCCGGCGGCGTCTGCTGGGCAACGCGCCGCGCCACAAGCGGGTGCTGGAGCTGGCGGCGGAGCGGGCGGGGTGGGGGACGGCGCTGCCGGAGGGCCGGGCGCGGGGCATCGCGGTGGCGGAGTCGTTCGGCAGCTATGTGGCACAGGTGGCCGAGGTCTCGCTCGAGGCCGGGGAGCCTCGGGTGCACCGCGTCGTCTGCGTGATCGACTGCGGTCCGATCGTGAACCCCGACATCGTGGCCGCCCAGATGGAGAGCGGGATCGTGTTTGGGCTGACCGCCGCGCTCTACGGCAAGATCACCATCGCGAACGGGCGCGCGGTGCAGGGCAACTTCGACCGCTACCGCATGCTCAGGCTTCCGGAGATGCCGGTGGTCGAGGTGCACATCGTGCCCAGCACCGAGAAGCAGGGCGGGGTGGGTGAGCCGGGCACGCCCCCGATCGCCCCGGCCGTGGTGAACGCGCTCGCGGCGCTCACCGGTCGGCGGATCCGGAAGCTCCCGCTGGTCGCGGGGGCCTGAGCGGCCCGCCTCCAGGTGTGCTTCAGGGCGCGTCCCCAGCGGCGCTTCCGGGCCCAGGCTCGGGAGCGCCGTCCGGGGCTCGGCCCCTGCGGCTGAGACCTTAGACCCGTCCCTTCGATCACCCTCGTCCGCCCTACTTGCCCACTCGGCGCCAGACCCGAGGTCGCGATGTCGCGGCCCCGGAGCCGAAGGGCTCAGGGCCGCGCGGTGTTCGACAGGAGGTCCACCGCAAGGGACTGCGTGGCGCGCCGATTGACCAGCCGAAAGAGCCATGCGGGCAGCGCATCGCGCACCGCACGGAGCCGGCGGTGGGTGGAACGGCCCTTTCGCCCTTCGCCTTTCCCGTTCCCCCGTTCCCCAAGCCCTGAATTCCCTTGCCCTTACCCCGCCCGGGCGAGTATCATTCGCGCCCTCGTGACTGAGTCCAACCCGACCACCGCGGCCCGCGCCTGGGCCGAGATCGACCTCGCGGCCCTCGCCGCCAACGCCCGCACCCTCGCCCAGATCTCCGGCGCCCGCCTCCTCCCGATGGTGAAGGCGAACGCGTACGGACTCGGCGCGGTGGAAACGGCGCGCGCCCTCGAGTCCCTCGAACCCTGGGGCTATGGCGTCGCCACCACCGCCGAGGCCCGGACGCTCCGGGTCTCGGGCCTCCGACGGCCGATCGTGGTGTTTGCCCCGCTCGATCCTTCGGAGATGGGTCGCTACCTGGAGGACGACCTCCGCCCCTCCATCTCCTCGCTGGAGGAGCTCGACGCCTGGACCGGTGCGACCGAGCGCCCGTTCCACGTCGAGGTGGACACCGGCATGGCGCGCACCGGCATCCGCTGGGACGACGGGGAGGCGGTGCGCCAGCTCGGCGAGCGCACCCGCAACGCCCCGGGCTTCGAGGGCATCTGGACCCACTTCCACTCGGCCGCCACCGATCCGGCCGCGACGGCCCGGCAGTGGGAGACCTTCCTGGGGATCCTCACCGCGCTGCCGACCCGGCCGCCACTGGCCCATGCCGCCAACAGCGCGGCGGCCGTGCAGGGAACGCGGTACGCCGCCGACCTGGTGCGGCCCGGCATCTTCCTCTATGGAGGCGAGGCGGGGGAGACCGCACCCACGCCCGAGACCGTGGTCCGGCTTCGCGCCCGGGTCGTGGCGGTGCGCGACCTCCGCCGAGGAGACACGGTGAGCTATGGCGCCCGCTGGCGGGCGCGCGGCGCGGCCCAGGTGGCCACCCTCGGCATCGGCTACGCCGACGGTGTCCTGCGCTCGCTCGGGCGGAAGGGAAAGATCGAGCTCGGCGGCGCCCTGCATCCGATCGCCGGTGTGGTCACGATGGACTTCACGATGATCGCGGTGACCGGTGAGGCGCCAGCGGTGGGCGAGGTCGCCACCGTGTTCGGCGGCGCGCTCACCCTGGACGAACAGGCCCGCGTCGCGGGCACCATCGCCTACGAGCTCCTGACCGCCCTCGGCGGCCGCGTGGAGCGTCGCTACCGGAGAGCCGGATGAACCCGCACTTCGCGTCCCTGGTCCTCGGCCTCGCCCAGCAGGCGGACGCCGCTCTCGACGGCAAGCTCCCGGCCGGCGCGGCAGAGCTCGCCGGCGCAGGGCCCAAGGCCGTCGCCCAATCGCTGATCGACACGCTGGGGATGCTGGAGCAGAAGACCGCCGGTAACCTGGACGAGTCCGAGAAGCAGCTCCTGGCCCAGGCCCTGACCGAGCTCCGCTTCAAGTTCCTCAAGGCCTTCCCCTGATGCGTCGCGCCGCCCTCATCGTGCTGGACGGGCTCGGCATCGGGCCGGCGCCGGACACCGAGCGCTACGGGGACGCGGGCAGCGACACGCTGGGGAACGTGCTCCGGTCGGTGAAGGGGCTCGATCTCCCCAACCTCACCGCGTTGGGCCTGGGGTGCTGCGCCGTCCTGCCCGGTATCCCCCCGGCGGCCTCGCCCAAGGCGGCGTACGGCATCTGCCGTCCGGCGGGCGCGGGCAAGGACAGCACCACCGGGCACTGGGAGCTCTGCGGTCTGACCCTCGACGTCCCGTTCCCGACCTATCCGAGGGGCTTCCCCGCCTACGTGGTGGAGGAGTTCGTCCGCCGGACCGGCCGGGGCGTGCTGGGCAACTGCGTCGCCTCGGGCACCGCGATTCTCGACCGCTTCGGGGAGGAGCACCGCCGCACCGGCCACTGGATCCTCTACACCTCGGCGGACAGCGTCTTCCAGGTCGCGGCCCACGAGGAGACCGTGCCCCTGGCCGAGCTCTACGCCGCGTGCGCCGCGGCGCGCGAGCTGCTGGCGCCCCCCCACGGCGTCTCGCGGGTCATCGCGCGGCCGTTCGTCGGCGGGCCCGGCGACTGGACCCGGACGCCGAACCGGAAGGACTTCAGCCTGCCGCCCCCGGGCCCGACGCTGCTCGACCGGCTGGCGGAGCGGCACCTGCCGAGGGTCGGGCTGGGCAAGGTGGACGACCTCTTCGCCGGCCGAGGCATCAGCGCGATCCACACCGCGACCAACGGCGAGGCCTACGCGATGATCCGGGCGGCCCTGCGCACCATGCCGCGAGGGTTTCTCTTCGTGAACGTGATCGAGTTCGACCAGACCTGGGGCCACCGCAACGACGTCCCGGGCTACGTGGCCGGGCTCCGGGACCTGGATCGCGCGCTGCCCCGGATCCTGGCGGAGGTGCGGGAGGACGACCTGGTTATCTTTACGGCCGATCATGGCAACGACCCGACCACCCCGTCCACCGACCACTCCCGCGAAGTGGTGCCCCTGCTGGTGACCGGACCGAAGGTGAGCCCGGTGGCATTGGGCGAGCGCGCGACCTTTGCCGACGTCGGCCAGACGGTGGCGGAGTTCCTCGGCGTGGCCCCGCTCGCCGCCGGGACGTCCTTCTTGAGCGAGGTCTGGCGTGGCTGATCCGTTGGTGGCGGCGGCGCGCGCGGCCCAGGCGAACGCCTACGCGCCGTACTCGCGGTTCCCGGTCGGCGCCGCGCTCGAGGCGGACGATGGCACGGTCTACACCGGGTGCAACGTGGAGAACGCCTCCCATGGGCTCACCATCTGCGCCGAGCGCTCGGCGGTCGCCGCGGCGGTGACCGCGGGGGCGAGGAGCTTCCGGCGCATCGTGGTCGCCAGCGACTGCGACCCGCCGGCCTCGCCCTGCGGCGCGTGCCGGCAGGTCTTGATGGAGTTCGCGCCGGGGCTGGACGTCGAGGCGGTGGGTCCGGGCGGCGCGCTGCGCTGGCGGCTCGCCGACCTCCTGCCCGCCTCCTTCGGGAAGAACCAGCTGGGGTGACCCGGCGCAGGTGACGAGGCTCGACCGCAACATGCGTGTGTGGATGACCAGGGCCGCCGCCCTCCTCGGCGCGGCGGCCGCGCTCGGCTGCCAGGAGCGCCTGACGGCCCCCGGCGAGTGCCCCGCCAGCTGCCCCGGCGGCCAGCCCATGGTGGTGGATACGGTGCTGACGCCGCTCGTCGGCTCCGACAGCGCGTTCCAGGGCTACGTGACCCCGGATCGCGGCCTGGCCCTGCTGGTGAGCGATGCGCTGCCCGGAGCCGATGCCCGCGCGCTGATCCGCTTCAACCCGCTGCCGGATTCGATCCTGGTGGGCGGCGAGCAGCAGACGTTCACCATCGACTCGGTGGCGCTGAACTTCGGCCTGCTCGCGCGCGACACGACCGTGTCCGGGCTCCGGCTCTTCCTCTACCGCCTCCCGCCCGCGCTCGACTCCACCGTGACCTACCCGGACATCGCGCCCGCGCTGGTGCCGGCGAACCTGATCGACAGCATCGTGGTCGAGGACTCGGTGGCCCGCGGCCAGGTGCGGACGGTGCTGACCGGACCCGCCCTCGCGCGGGTCGCGATCCCGGCGGCGGACAGCGGGGTCCTGACCCTGGCCGTCGCCATCCGGGCGGCGGCGCCCACCGGCGTCCGGCTCGGGAGCCTGGTCGCCGGGACCGACGCACCGTTCTGGATCACCTACGCCCGCGTCGCCGTCACCGACACGGCCCTCCAGCGCCAGACCATCACCCGGGGGCCCGCCTTCAACACCTACGTCTTCACCGCTCCTCCGGCGCTCGACCCCGACCTGCTGACCGTGGGCGGGGCACCGTCGGCCCGGGCCCTGGTCCGCTTCCCCTGGCCCGCCCGGCTGCGGGACTCGGTCCGCCTGGTGCGGGCGACGCTCGAGTTGGTGCCCGAGGCGCCCGTCCTCGGGCTCCCCGGCGACCCCGGGCTGCTGGAGGCCCGCGGCCTCCTCTCCGACCTCGGGGCCAAGTCGCCGCTCCTGCCGGGGAGCCCGGGCCTCCGCGACACGGTGTCGGTCGCCGCCGGCGCGACGGACACCGTGCGGATCGAGGTGGTCCGCATTGCGCGCACCTGGCAGGGCGCCGGAGGGCTGCCGCCCGGGCTCTTCGTCTCCGCCACCCCG
>JBFIUJ010000118.1:0-8241 GCA_041607595.1 Gemmatimonadales bacterium
GAGCGCCGAAAGGCGCCGCCCAGGGGAGGGCGGGGAGCAGGTCGATCGGATGCATCAGGAGAAGGGAGCGGTCAGGGCTTGGCGGCGGCCTTGTGCTTGACGATGGCCGCGAGGTCCTGCTCCATCGCGGCCAGCTGCCGCTCCACCTCGCCGGCATCGAAGTCGCCGTGGGGAGTGGGGACACCGTTCTGGGAGAACAGCGTGGCGACCAGCGCGTCGGTGTATCCCACCACGGCGACCGCGATCCCCTTGTCCAACACCCGATTGAGCTGCAGCATGATGGCCATGCTTTGCCGAGCGCGCATCGCCGCGATCACGGCGGCGAGCTGGCGGATGAGCAGCTCGCGGAGGTACTGCATCTCCTCCACCACTTCGCCCGCCGCCAGTCCCCGCGAGGCGGCCACCCGGCCGTAGTGCTCGCAGACCTGATACCAGACCGCTCTCACCTCCCGGCGGAGCGGGCCGACCATCTCGCCCATGATGTCGAGCATCAGGCGGAACTCCCGCTCCACCGTGGGCCGCGGTATCGTGGGGGAGAGCGACATGCGCTCGCCGATCCAGTCGGCCCATTGATCCACGATCGCATCGCGGCTCTCGGCGATGGCGCGACCGGTGGCGAGAAGGGCGGGGTTCGATGGGCGCAGGGAGGGCTCCGGGGGTTGGGAGGGGCGTGAGAATCTACTGCGGAGGGGGGATGGGGTCAAAGAGACCTATCAGGCCGAAGCGACTCAAAGCAGGTAGCCGCATAGGGTTAGTGGCTCCGGCCGGGCCGCTGCTCGAGCCCGACGACCTGGTCCGGGGAGAGGAGCTCTGCCGGGCGCTGGGCTACGAGGCGGTGGCGCTCCCGCACGCCGCCAGCCGCCACGGGTACCTCGCCGGGTCCGACGAAGACCGGCTGGCGGACCTGAACCGGGCCCTCGCCGACCCCGCGCTGGACGCGGTCTGGTGCCTCCGCGGCGGCTATGGAACCACCCGGATCCTCGACGGGGTGGACTTCGACGCCGTGGCGCGCCAGCCGAAGGCCGTCATCGGGTTCTCGGACATCACGTCGCTGCTCGTCGCGCTGCTGTCGCGCGCCGGCGTCGTCGGCTTCCACGGACCGGTCGCGCGAAGGCAGCTGACCGGCTTCAGCCGGAAACACCTAGACCGCGCGCTGCGCGACGCCGTGCCCCCGGGAAGGCTCGAGCGACTCCCACCGCCGCCCGACGTCCTGGTTCCCGAGCGCGACCGCATCGTGACCCTGACGCCCGGCGTCGCCGAAGGCCCGCTGGTCGGCGGCAACCTGAGCCTCCTCCAGTGCCTGCTGGGCACGCGGTACTGGCCCGATCTCGACGGCGCGATCCTGTTTCTCGAGGACGTGGACGAGGACCTCTATGCGGTGGACCGAATGCTGGTCCACCTCCGGATGGCCGGCGCGCTGCAGCGGGTCGCCGGGGTGATCGTCGGCCGGTTCACCGAGCTCCGCCGAGGGACCCCAGACGGCGCGCTGGGGTACGGGGAGGTCCTGGCCACCTACCTCGCTTCCCTGGGCGTCCCGGCCGCCTACGGCTTCCCCATCGGCCACATCGACGACCAGTGGACCCTCCCCCTCGGCGTCCGGGCTCGGCTCGACGCGACCGCGGGAGAAGTCGAGCTGCTCGAGCCCGCCGTCTCCTGACCCTCCCCTCACTCCACCTGCCCATGGCGACTCCGACTCTCACCAAGCACACGCTTCCGGGCGTGCTCGGCCCCATCCTGGTGGACGTGCGAGCCGGCGACCGCGCCGCGTCCCGCCCGGCCGTGCTCGTGCTCCACGGCTTCAAGGGCTTCAAGGACTGGGGCATGTTCCCGCCGCTGGCCGAGCGCCTCGCCCGCGCCGGCTTCCATGCCGTGTCGATCAACCTGAGCGGCAGCGGGGTGGACGATCGGGGAGAGGCCGCCTATCCGGAGCGCTTCGGCCGGGCCACTCTGTCGGGCGACCTCCGGGACCTCGCCACGGCCCTCGACGCGCTGGCCTCGGGCGAGCCGCTGGGCCTGGCGCCGCCGTCCAGCATCGGACTGGTGGGACACTCGCGCGGCGGAGGCACCGCCATTCTCGCCACGGCCGCGGATCCGCGGATCGCCGCGCTCGCCACCTGGGCCGCGATCAGCCATCCGCGCCGCTGGACGCCGGAGCAGGTGCGGGACTGGCGGGAGACCGGGGCTCACGACGTGACCAACGCGCGGACCGGGCAGGTCATCCCGCTCCGGCTCGAGGTGCTGGACGACATGGAGCGTCACGCCGCGGGACTGCTCGACATCGGGGGAGCGGCGGCGCGCATCGCGGTCCCCTGGCTCCTGGTGCACGGCACCGCGGACGAGGCGGTACCGTTCGGGGAGGGCGAGGCGCTGGCCGCCGCGAGCGAGAAATCCACGACCCGATTCCTGCGTGTTGAGGGAGCCGGGCACACCTTCGGAGCGGCGCACCCGCTCCGCGAGACCACGCCGGACCTCGCCGCCGTGATGGCCGCCACGGTTTCCTGGATGAGCGCCCACCTCGGGTGATCGGACTCACGAAAGGAGTATCGGATGCGAAGCGCTGTTGGCATGACGTGCCTGGCCGCTGGGATCACCCTCGCCGGCTGCGGGAGCGCAGTCGATCCGGCCGCGGAGCGGGAGGCCCTGCTCGCGGCGGACCGCGCCTTCGCCCAGGCCACCGCGGAGCGGCGGCTGGAGGGGTGGGTCGAGGCCTTCGCCGAGGACGCGATCATGATGCGGCCCGACGAGCCGTTCTCCCCCGGGCTCGATGCCGTCCGCGGATACATGGCGGGTGCCTTTGCGGATACCAGCTGGACCATCTCCTGGGAGCCGGAGCTCGCCTTCGTGTCCTCGGCGGGCGACATGGGATACACCCTGGGACGCTACCGGACCCGGGGCCTCGACGCGGCGGGCGCCGAGATGCTGGGCGCCGGTAAGTACGTGACGATCTGGAGAAAGGGGCAAGACGGCCGCTGGCGGGTCGTGTTCGACGGAGGCAACCCGGATACCCAGCCCTGAGCGCCGCGGGACTTGACCCGATGAGGCGCCGGGGAGAATCTCCGGTCATGCCGATCTTCGATTATCAGTGCCGCGGATGCGGCGCCCTGTTCGAGCTGCTGGTCCGCGCGGGGTCCGACGACCAGCCGCAGTGCCCGGGCTGCGCCGGCCTCGACCTGGAGCGCCGGCTGTCCGTGCCGGCGCCGCCCGCAGGCGCCGGCGCCCCGGCGGACTTCAGCCGGCTCGGGCCGCCGGCCGGCGGCAGCTGCTGCGGCGGCGGGTGCCACGCCCACTGATCTCGCTGCCCGAGCGCCTCGCCCGGCTGCTCGCCTCGCATCGACCCCGGACCGAGAACGATCCCACCCTCATCCGCGCCGCCGTTGCCGTGATCGCGGTGCCGGATCCCGACGCACTGCTCTTCATTCGGCGCGCCGAGCGGCCGGGCGACCCCTGGTCGGGGCAAATGGCCTTCCCCGGCGGGCGGGCCGCCGAGGAGGATCTGGATCTCCTGACCACGGCGTCCCGGGAGGTCCTGGAAGAGGTGGGCCTATCGCTTCGGTCCGACGACTGCCTCGGCGCGCTGGACGACGTCGCCCCGAGGACCCCGCACCTCCCCCCGATTCTGGTGCGCCCGTTCGTCTTCGGGCTGCCGGCCAGGCCGGCACTCCGCCCCAACCTCGAGGTCGCCGAGGTCGTCTGGGCGCCGTTCGCCGAGCTCACCTCGCCCGACCGCCGGAGCACCTGGACCTTTGAGCGGGAGGGCGCGACGAGGGTGTTTCCCGCCTACCGGGTCGGCGAGCATGTGGTGTGGGGAATGACCGAGCGGATCCTGAGCCCCCTGCTCGCTGCCTTGGACAGCGCGGAGTAGAGGGCCTCTTCCGGGCGGAAGGAAGTGCGCTAGTACTGCCGGAGCACGAAGCGGTGACCCACCATGCGAGCGGCGGTCCACAGCAGCGCCATCAGCAAGTCCCCGAGGCGATCCGTCATGCGGTCTCCGTGAGCTCTGCGAGGAACCGCTCGACCACCTGTTCGGCCGGCTCCTCCTCGAGTAGCTGTACGAGCAAGTCGTGTGCCTCCCGCTCGAGGTCCGCCGGGAACCGCCGGTCCTCCTCGAGGCGGGTCTGGTAGCCGAGCGGGATCCAGCACTCCTCGCCGGGGCTCACCTGGCGACCACCCACCAGGCCCCAGAGCATCTGCTCCCCCCGGACCAGGCCGGCGAGCCACGGATCCGCCTCCTCGAACGCCCGTCGGTCCATGGGCGCGATGGCCACCAGGCGGCAGTGCAGCCCATGGGAGAGCTGCAAGGCCTGAATCGCCAGCCGGACCGGGCGGGTCAGCGCCTCGACCCGTCGCAGCGATGCGACGGTGCCGGGGTGCACGGCACACCGGGCGATCAGCCGGCCCCGCACGAAGGACCCCATCCACACCGCGCCTGGCGGCGAGGGCTCGGCCTCCAGCACTTCCACCCTCAGGCGGTGCGATTCGGTGGTCGTCACCATCGCCATCGGCGGCGGCGACTCCGGAAGCGGCTCCATCGGTGTTTCCATGTGTGCGCGGTCCCGTGGGGGAAGGCCGTCTCGTGAACACGAGGGACTTCCCCCGAGTCCCCCGGTTATCGGCAGGAAGGGGGGGAGTGCTGAGTCCCGGCACCCGGGGGTTTGCCGTGGGGAAACTTGACATTCGGAATAGGACATATATTTATTAGGTCATCCTAATCATGTCCGTTCCGAGGTGCCCCCATGCGTGTTCGACTCGGCTCCCCCATCCGCCGCTGTGCGCTCGGTGTCATGGGCCTCGCCACGACGATGCTGGCCTGCGACACCCTGGGCACCTCGGCCCCCGCGGACGGGGACGTATTCGACGCGCCCCTGCCCGGGCTCTCCGTCGAAGAGACCGCCGCCTTCGTCCGAGGGGATGGGGAGTTCGGACGAGCCTTCACCGCGAGGCAGGGGCTCGGGCCGATCTTCAACAACGTCTCTTGCGCCGCCTGCCACAGCGGGGATGGCCGCGGGCGGGTGGAGAACGCACTCACCCGGTTCAGCCGGGGGCTGGACCCGGTCCGGGAGATCGGCGGGCCGCAGCTGCAGGACCGGGCCATCCTGGGGGCCGAGGCCGAGCGGCTTCCCCCGGGCGTGGACGTATCCCTCCGTCTGCCGCCCCCGGTGTTCGGCGTGGGCCTGATCGAGGCGATCCCCGAGGCGACGATCCTCGCCCTGGTGGATTCGCTGGATGCGGATGGCGACGGGATCTCCGGCCGACCGAACTGGGTCCTCCCTCCGGCCTTCGTGCCGGTGGGCGAGCCAGGCGGCGGCGTCACCCCGCAGCTCGGACGATTCAGCCGCAAGGCGCAGGTCTCGAGTCTTCTGCAACAGGTCGTCGAGGCCTACCACCAAGACATCGGGATCACGACGCCCTTCCTGCCGCAGGAGAACGTGAACCCCCTCGCGGCCAGCCCGACGCTGGCTGCGGACCCCGCGCCCGATCCGGAGATCCCCGCCTCCACCGTGTCGAGCGTGGTGTTCTACATCCGCACCCTGGCTCCGCCCGCCCCGGGAGCGGATACGCCGGCGCGCCTCCGGGGCGCCGAGCTCTTCTCCTCGCTCAAGTGCGCGTCGTGCCACGTGCCCGTGCTCCGGACGGGGCCGCACCCGGTCGCCGCGCTCTCCGACAAGCCGGTCCCGCTCTACTCGGATCTGCTCCTCCACGACATGGGTGACGGTCTGGCCGACAATCGGCCGGACGGGAGCGCCTCCGGACGCGAATGGCGGACGGCGCCGCTCTGGGGGCTCCGGCTGATGCGGAGCTTCCTGAACGGTGACGCCTTCCTGCTGCACGATGGCCGGGCCCGCTCGGTCGAGGAGGCGATCCTCCTGCACGGCGGCGAGGCGCAGCGATCGAGGGACGACTTCGCCGCCCTCGGCGGGGCGGACCGGTCCGCCCTGCTCGACTTCGTGGAGTCCCGATGAACGGGATGCGCCGGCGCGAGTTCGTCCAGCTGACGGCCGGCGGGCTCGCCGCGGCCCTCGCCGGCGGGTGCGCCTCGTTCGTGGCGACTCCGGTGACGCCGGTGAACGGGCGGGTGCTGCTCTCGGTCCGGAACTTCCCGGCCCTGGATCGGCCCGGCGGCCAGCTGCGGATCCTCCCGTCGGGAGGACCGGGACCGCTCTTCGTCCTGGCGGAGGACGATGGGTTCACCGTCCTCTCGCCGATCTGCACCCACTTGGGCTGCACCGTGAACGTGGACGGGGCGACGCTCCTCTGTCCCTGCCACGGGTCCACCTACGACCGGCGGGGCGCCGTTCTGCGCGGCCCGGCCGAGCGGCCCCTCGCCCGCTTCCCCGCGGAGCTGCGTCCGGACGGGGTGCTGGAGATCTCGCTCACCCCAGCCGCCGAGGGACCATGACCCGCTCCAGCCGCCGGTGTCTCGCCGGGGCCGTCGTCGGACTGCTCTGCCTCGCGGCGCCGGTCGCCGCGCAGGATACGACCGAGACGCCTCGGCCCTTCGTGACGGGCGGCGTCTACGACAAGCCTTACCTGACTCGCCTTCTCGGGCGCACGGCCATCGGCGGGTATGCCGAGGCGCACGCCCGGTGGGAGCGGGCCGACGGTGCGACCGAAGAGGCCGGCTTCCAGGCCAAGCGGTGGAACATCTTCACCTCCACCCAGGTGAGCGATTTCGTCCGCATCGCGGCGGAGGTGGAGTTCGAGGACGGGGGCGAAGAGATCCTGCTGGAATTCGCCGCGATCGACGTCGCGGTGTCGTCCGCCTTCACCCTGCGGGGGGGGATGCTGCTCTCCCCGCTCGGCCGCTTCAACCTGTCGCACGACAGCCCGCGGAACGAGTTCACCGATCGCCCCCTCCTCGCCACCGAGCTGCTTGGCGTGGCCCTCTCCGAGCCCGGTCTGGGAGCCTTCGGCGTGTTCGGGCTGGGGGCCGGCGGGCGCGGACGGTTGACCTACGAGCTCTACGCGGTGAACGGCTTCCACGACGGACTGATCAACGACGCGCCGGACGGGACCCGGATTCCACTCGGCCGGAGGAACTTCGAGGACAACAACTCCTCGCCCGCCGTGGTGGGGCGAGTCACCTATAGCCCCGCGCTGGGCTACGAGATCGGCCTGAGCGGGCACCACGGCGCCTACAACGTCTTCCGGTCCGAGGGAGTGGCCGTGGACGAGCGGCGCGACCTCACCATCTGGGTCCTCGATGCGGAGGCCCAGCTCGCGGGGGTGCGGCTGCAGGGAGAGGTGGCGACGGCCTCGATCGACGTGCCCGACGCGCTCGCGGGGATCTTCGCGTCGCGCCAGCGCGGGTTCTACCTGGAGGCGCTGCGCGACTTCGGTCGCGGCTGGGTCCGCACCATGCCGCGGTCCCACTTCTCGGTCGGCCTGCGGCTCGAAGGGGTGGATTTCGACGCGGATCTTCCGGGCGACGCCCTCTTCCGGGCGACCGGCGGCCTCAACTTCCGGCCGACCGGCGACACGGTGCTGAAGCTGAACTACTTCCGGGGCACCGCTCGCGACCGATTCAACAACGCCACGGCCGAGGCCGGCGTGCTCTTCTCGGTGGCGACCTACTTCTGACCCGGCCGCCGGGGCTTCGGCCCCGAACGTTGACATTAGGGCGTCAGTATTTAATATTTTGGCTAACCTAATTTTGGGGGACCCATGAGTGCGGCCCTCGCTCACGAGGCGCTGACCCGCTCCGTCGAGGACTACCTGAAGGCGATCTACCACCTCTCGCACAAGGGTCAGCCCGCTACGACGAGCGACATCGCCCAGTGGCTCGAGCTGACGCCGCCTTCGGTGAGCGGGATGGTGAAGCGACTCTCCGAGCAGGGGCTGCTGGAGCACGTCCCCTACAAGGGCGTCGAGCTGACCCCTACCGGGCGTCGGCTCGCCCTGCGGATGCTGCGGCGCCACCGGATCATCGAGACCTACCTGGTCGGGTTCCTCGGGTACACCTGGGACAACGTGCACCCGGAGGCGGAGCGCCTCGAGCACGCCGTCTCCGACACCCTCATCGACCGGATGGCGGCTGCGCTCGGCAACCCCCGGGTGGATCCCCACGGCGACCCGATCCCCTCATCCGACGGCTCCATCGACGAGCTGATCTACACCGCGCTGCCCGAGTGCGGCGTCGGGCGCGAGGTGTCCATCGCCAGGGTGGAGACCAGCGACCCGGAGCGCCTCCGCTACCTGGGGTCCCTGGGGCTCACCCCCGGTACCCGGGCCACGATCGCCTCC
>JBFIUJ010000119.1:0-8148 GCA_041607595.1 Gemmatimonadales bacterium
CCTCGGCGGATCGTCCGCCGGGAGACGGACGCACACCGTGTCGCCGCGGGACAGGGTGCGGGAGGCGCGCGCCCAGGCGCCGTTCACTTCGACGCAGCGCTCCGCGATGAGCCGGGCGACCTGGGTCCGGGAGAGCTGGAGCTGGTCGGCGAGGAACCGGTCGAGGCGCTCGGTGAGCGGGACCAGCACCGTGAAGGTCGCGTCCGCCGGGCCCACGAGGCCGTCAGGACGCGGAGGCGGGCTCGCCTTCGGCCTTCCGGGTGTCCTCCCGCCACAGCGAGATGGCGAGGGCGATGGCGCCGCAGCTCACCGCCATGTCCGCCACGTTGAAGGTGGGCCAGCGGATCGTTCCGACCCCCACGTCCAGGAAGTCCACGACGCCCCGGTGGCTGCGGATGCGGTCGATCAGATTGCCCGCGGCGCCCCCGGTCACCAGTCCCAGAGCGAGCTGCCGGAGCAGGTCCTTGGGCTCGGCCGTTCGGGACATCCGGTAGAGGACGACCACCGCGACCACGGCGACGACGAGGAAGATCCACCGGGAATACGGCCCGACGTGGAGGCCGAAGGCCGCTCCCGGGTTGTACACCAGCCGCAGCCGGACCCACTCCCCGACCACGTCCACCGGGGCCGTCCGGAGGAGCAACGCTTCCGCCAGCGCCTTGGTCATGGCATCGAGGGCCAGGATGATGAGCGCGGCGGAGAAGTACAGTCTGCGCTCAGCGCCGCTTGCCATCCTCTTCCTTCTCCTTGCAGTTGATGCAAAGCCGGGCGTGGGGCAGCGCGTCCAGGCGCTCGAAGGTGATCTCGGCGCCGCAGGTTTCGCAGCGCCCGAACTTCTCCGGGCTGGCGTACAGCCGCCGGAGAGCCTGATTGACGTGCCAGAGGTAACGGCCCTCCTTGGAGGCCATCAGGAACTGCTTCTCCCGCTCCATGGCATCGGTGCCCTGATCCGCCATGTGGAACGAGTAGGAGGAGAGGTCCCCGTCGGACGACTGGAGCGTCGCGTTGAAGGACTCGTCGTAGAACCCAAGCTCCTTCATGACTCGCGCCCGCTCCTCCCGGAGGCGTTTCTCGATGTGGCTGAGCTGCTTCTTGTTCATGGAGCTCCCGTTCTTTCTGTGGCGTCAGGCACCGCGCCCGACCTCGTCGAACCGCTGAATGCCCACCACGACCGACGTGCCGTCCACGTCGACCGTTTCCTCCACGTCCGGGGTGGGGGCCCGCCGCCCCACCTCGAGCCGTCGCGCCAGGGTCTCCCCGGCTACGAAGTCCCGGTGCGTCCGGATCGCCCCCAGCACCGGATCGGCCCCGTCCACCCACAGCGCCACGCGCGTGGTGAAGGCGTATCCCGCCTCCTTCCGCAGCCGCTGGATGCGGTTCACCATCTCCCGCGCGAGCCCTTCGGCCTTGAGCTCGTCGCTCAGGGCGGGATCGAGCGCCGCGACGAAGGGCCCCTGGCTCTGCACCGCCCAGGCCGTGCGCACCTCCCGCTCGACCACGACATCGTCCGAAAGATACTTGAACTCGCGTCCGTCCACCCGGAGCACGGTCTCCCCGCCCGCCTCGAGCGCGCGGAGCTGCTCGGTCGAGAGCTGGGCGGCCGCGGCCGCCGCCGCCGGGGTGTCCTTCCCGTAGCGGCGCCCGAGCGAGCGGAAGTTGGGACGGGCGCGGAGCCGCACCAGCTCGGCGTCGGAGGTCACGACCTCGACCGCCTTCACGTTGACCTCGTGGCGCAGCAGCTCGAGCAGCGCGTCGAAGTGCGGGCCGGTCACCCCCGCCGGCACGGCCACCTGCAGTCGCGCCAGCGGCTGCCGCACGCCGAGCCGCAGCTCCTCGCGCGCGGCGCGCGCCAGGGAGGTGAGCCGACGCACCGCGTCCATGGCGGTCTCGAGATCATGCTCTCGGGGCCCACCGGCGTCCGGGAAGGGCGCGAGGTGGACCGAGGTCCCCTCCAGGGCCCGGTGCAGCCAGTCGCTGGCGAACGGGGCCGCCGGAGCGAGGAGGCGGCTCACCGTGCCCAGGGCCCGGTGCAGGGTCTGCACGGCGGCGGGGTCGGCGTCGCGGTCGGGGGCCCAGAAGCGCGGCCGGTTCAGCCGCACGTACCAGTTGGAGAGGTCGTCCACCACGAAGTCCATCAGGGCCCGCGTCCCGGTGGTCACGTCGTAGGCGGCCCAGGCCGAGGCCACCGTGTCCACCGTGGCCTGGAGCCGGCTCAGCAGCCAGCGGTCGGCCAGGGTGAGGGCGCCCTCCGCCGGCGCGCCGGCCTCACCCGCGTACCGCGCGAAGAACCGGTAGGTGTTCTGGAGCGTGTTCAGGAACCCGCTCGCCACCTCGGGAATGCCCCGCCGGTCGAACTTCTTGGGAAGCCACACCTGGCTGGAGGCCAGCAGGTAGAGCCGCACGGCGTCCGCCCCGAACTCCCGGACCATCTCCCAGGGATCCACGACGTTGCCGCGGCTCTTCGACATCTTCTGGCCGTCCACGTCCAGCACCAGCTCGTTGACGATCACGTTGCGGTAGGCCGTGGTGTCGAAGGCGGTGGTCGCGATCGCCAGCAGGGAGTAGAACCACCCGCGGGTCTGGTCCACCCCTTCGCAGATGAAGTCCGCCGGGAAATGTGCGGCGAACTCCGCCTCGCCCTCGAACGGATAGTGCCACTGGGCGTAGGGCATGGCCCCCGAGTCGAACCAGGTGTCAATCACCTCCGGCGCTCGGCGCATCCGGCCGCCGCAGGCGCAATCCCAGGCGTACGCGTCGATGAAGGGCTTGTGCGGATCGAAGTCGGAGGGGAGCGGCCGGCCCCAGCGCTCCGCGAGCTCGGCGTAGCTGCCGACGACCACGACGTGGGCGGGGTCCTGGTCGCAGGTCCAGACCGGGAGGGGCGTGCCCCAGTAGCGGTCGCGGGAGAGCGCCCAATCCACGTTGTTCGCCAGCCACTCCCCGAATCGGCCGGCCCCGACCTCCGGCGGGTGCCAGGCCACCGCGGCGTTGTGGGCGAGCATCCGGTCCTTGACCGCGGAGGTGCGCACGAACCAAGAGTCGCGGGCGTAGTAGATGAGCGCGCTGCGACAGCGCCAGCAGTGAGGATAGGTGTGGGTGTGGGGCACGGTGAGGTGCCAGCGCTCGTCTGCCTTGAGCCGCCCGGCAATCTGATCGTTGGTCTCCGGGTCGGTGACCCGCCGCCCCTCCAGCGCGTCCCACCCGGTGCCGACGAAGGTCCCGTCCGCGGCCACCGGGCGCACCATCGCCAGGCCGTGGGCCTGCCCCGCCGCGAAGTCGTCCGCGCCGAAGGCCGGGGCGAGGTGCACGAGCCCGGAGCCGTCCTCCGCGGTGACGAAGTCGGCGGCGATCACGACCCGAGCGACCCGATCCTCCGGCAGCGCGACCAGCTCCAGCGGCCGGCGATAGCGCAGCCCCGCGAGCTCGCGCCCGAGAAAGGTCCGCTCGGCTCCGAGCTCGGCGAAGGAGGGAGCCGCCTTGGCCGAGGAGGACGGCAGGTCCGCCCGGGCGGTGGCGAGGACGATCCGCCGACCGTCCACCGCGTACTCCCCGTACTCCAGGTCGGGGTGGACGGCCACCGCCACGTTGGCGAGCAGGGTCCACGGCGTCGTGGTCCAGACCAGGAGCTCCCGGCCGTCCTCCAGCGGGAAGGTCACGTACAGGGAGTTGGTGGTGACGGTGTCGTAGCCCAGGGCGAGCTCGTGGCTCGAGAGGACCGTGCCGCACCGCGGGCAGTAGGGCAGCACCCGGTGCCCGCGGTCCAGCAGCCCCCGCTCGTGCAGCCGCCGCAGGATCCACCAGACGCTCTCGATGTACTCGAGGCTGCAGGTGATGTAGGGTCGGTCGTAGTCGAGCCAGTAGCCGATGCGGTCGGAGAGCGCGACCCAGTCGGCCTGGTAGGTGAAGACGCTCTCGCGGCAGAGGGCGTTGAACCTCTCGACGCCGTAGACCTCGATGTCCTTCTTCCCGTTCAGCTGGAGCCGCTTCTCCACTTCGATTTCGACCGGCAGGCCGTGGGTGTCCCAGCCGGCGATGCGGGTGACCGAGCGCCCCTGCATCGCCTGGAACCGGCAGATCAGGTCTTTAATGGTCCGGGAGAAGACGTGGTGGATGCCGGGACGCCCGTTGGCGGTCGGCGGCCCTTCGAAGAACACGAAGGGGCGGCCGGCGCGGGTCGCCTCGACGGTCTGCTGGAAGAGCCGCTCCCGCTTCCACTCCTCGAGCCGACCCTGCTCCAGCGCTTCGGATCCGCCCTCCGGCCACGCGGGATAGCTCATCCGGGGTGGCGCTCCACCACCCGCGTCACCAGACGGGTCAGCGACGGCTCCGCCCGCTGGGCGACCGCGATGATCCGGCTGATGTCCGCCGGCTCGAGCGCATCGGGGAGGCACTGGTCGGTGATGATGGACACGCCGAGCACGCGCATGTCCTGGTGGCGGGCGACGATCACCTCGGGGACGGTCGACATTCCCACCACGTCCGCGCCGAGGGCGCGCAGCATCCGGTACTCCGCGGGGGTCTCGAGACTGGGGCCGGGCACCGCCACGTACACACCCTCCCGGAGGGTGAGGCCGAGCTCCAGCGCACAGGCGCGGGCCGTGGCCCGGAGCTCGGCGTCGTAGGGCTCGGACATGTCGGGGAAGCGCGGCCCCAGGCGCTCGTCGTTGGGTCCGAGGAGCGGGCTGTCGCCCAGCAGGTTGATGTGGTCGGCCAGCAGCACCAGATCCCCCGGGGCCCAGAGCGGATGCATGCCGCCGCAGGCATTGGAGACGACCAGCGTGCGCGCGCCCAGGGCGTGCAGCACCCGGACCGGGAACGTCACCTGGGCGAGGGAGTACCCTTCGTAGCGATGGAAGCGGCCCTGCATCGCGACGACCGGACGCCCGCCCAGGGTGCCGAGCAGGAGGCGGCCCGCGTGGCTCTCGACCGTCGAGAGGGGGAAGCCCGGGATCGCCTCGTAGGGGACCTCGGCCTCGCGGTCGATCTCCTCGGCCAGCCCGCCGAGTCCGGTGCCGAGGACCAGGCCCACGGACGGGACCGTCGCCGCGCGGGCGCGGACCGCGGCGGCCGCGGCCGCGACGCGGTCGTGCAGCGAGGCGTGGGGGGAAGGAGACGCGGCGCGGGTCATGCCTGGCGCTTGAGGACCATCTCGGTCTGAACCTGCGCCGTCACCTGCGCGTGGGCCTGCAGGCCGTCCACCTCGCTCAGCTGGCGCTCCAGCAGGGCGCGGAAGTTGGTGAGGTAGGCGGCGAACTGTCGGCGGGCCGCGTCCGTGCGCTCCCGGACCGCCTGCTCGCTGCGCTGGGCCTCGGCGACCAAGCGCATGGCCTCGGCCTTCGCGTCCCGGACCACGGTTTCGGCCTCGCGGGCGGCGCGTTGCTCCACGTCCGCCCGGAGCTGCTGGGCCGCCAGCAGCGCCTCGTTCATGGCGCGCTCGCGCTCGCGGAACGCCCGGAGCTGCTCCTGGAAGTTGCGCAGCCGCTCCTCCAGTTGGGCCCGCTCCCGCATCACGCGCTCGAGCTCCTCCGCCATGCGCTCCTTGAAGGCGTTGACCTGCGCACGATCGTAGCCGCGGAAGGTCTGCTCGAACTCCTGCCCGCGCACGTCGTGCGGCGTCAGCTGAAAGGCGTCGTTCATCTCGTGCGCTCCCCGAATAAGACGGTCCCCAGCCGGACCATCGTGGCTCCCTCCTCCACGGCCACCCCATAGTCGCCGGACATCCCCATGGACAGCTCCGGCAGCGCCGTCCCCCGCGCTTGCGCCTCGTCCCGCACCCGCCGCAGGCTCCGGAACGCCGCCCGGGCGACGTCGGGATCCTCGCTCAGCGCGGCCATCGTCATCAACCCTTCCACCCGCAGGCGCTCGAGCCGGGCCAGCGCCTGGAGCAGGCCGGGCAGCTCGGCGGGGGACACCCCGCCCTTCTGGTCCTCCGCCGAGCAGTTGACCTGGACCAGCACCCGTTGCACCTCGCCCACCGGCACCCGGCGATCGAGCTCCGCCGCCAGCTCCTCCCGGTCGAGCGAGTGGATCAAGGCGAACCGCCCCACGGCGTGTCGCGCCTTGTTCCGCTGCAGGGTCCCGATCAGGTGCCACTCCACCAGCAGGCCCGCCAGGACCTCCTGCTTGGCCAGCGCCTCCTGGACCCGGTTCTCCCCCACCGCCAGGCCCGCGGCGGCCGCGGCCCGCACCGCCTCGGGGCCGTGGCCCTTCGTCACCGCGATCACCCGCACCGGGTGCGACCAGCCGCCGCGCGCCTGGCGCTCCGCGATGACCTCGCGCACCCGAGCGAGGCGGGCCGGGAGCTCCGGTGCAATCATAACCTTCAAATCTAAAAGGGGTTGCACCCCAATGCCCAGCCTAGCGGGGGAGGATCGGCCCGCTGTCGCCCAGCGCCCGGAGTCGCATCTGCTCCAGGGCCACCCTGAGGTTGGGGTTGGGGGAGAGGGCCGCCGCCCGCTCCAAGTTGCGCTGGGTGGCGTCCAGGTCGCCCCGCGCCTCGTAGGCATAGGCCAGCTGGGTCACCGGCAGGCTCAGGGTCGAGGCGAACATCCGGCTGGTGGACTCGAGCCGGGTCGGGTCCCCCTCGAGCAGGCCCCCGTAGCGGTACGTCTCCCAGACCAGCCGGTCGGTCCGGGCCACGTCCAGGAGCGACCCGGCCAGGCGGCTGTCGTCCAGCCGGCGGTCGGTCGAATCCGGCAGGGTCGTCTGGAGGCGGAAGACGAGGCCTTCCTGGACGACGTAGGGATCGAGCCCCAGGAACTCCCGGCCGGCCGTCACCGACCAGGCGATCGGCCGCCGCCCGATGTTCTGCTGGACGATCCGGATCGAAGGGAAGTCGTTGGTCATCAGGACCGACCCCGCCGGCAGGGTGCGCGAGAGCGGTCCGAAGCGCACGGTGATCGTGGACCCGAGCCGCTGGGGAATCGCCGCCGCGATCTCGGCGTCGGTCATGGTATGCAGGGGCCAGTCGGGCTGTCGGGGCGCCTCGTCCCGCCAGATGGCCGGGGCGGACCCCGGGTCGAAGGGACGCACGGGCTGGTCCCGCAGCTGCCGCATGTACCAGTCGGTGTTCGCCAGCGCCAGGCACACGACCGAGACGTCCCGCCGGATTCCCGCGACCTCCTGCGCCCACCAGAGGGGGAAGGTGTCGTTGTCCCCGTAGGTGAACAGAATCCCGTACGGCGGCACGGAGTTGAGCAGGCTGTAGGCGAAGTCCGCCGCCAGGCGGCGGTCCGCGCCGTGGCGGCGGGACGCGGCCTGGGCGTTGCCCACGACCGGCACCAGCGTCCCCAGGGCGAGCACCGCCACCGCCAGGAGCCGGGCGGCCGCGCGGCCGCGCTGCGCCACCCCTCGGGCCAGCGCCGCCAGGCCCATCCCGGCCCACACGCCCCAGACCACGAAGCTCATCACGAAGAAGTAGTCCCGCTCCCGCACCTCGTGGTCGTCCGGCGAGGGGTAGAGATGATAGGCCAGGGAGTATCCCGGCTTGAAGTTCATGTACCCCACCAGGCCGAGCCCGGTGATGAGAAACAGCCCGAGCAGGAGCCACCAGGCGGCCGGATCGAGCCGCCGCAGGGTGAAGAGGCCGCGAAGCCCCAGCCCGGCAAAGACGAGCGTGCCCACCGTGCGGAACGGGAAGAAGCCCTCCCCCAGCGGCAGCCCGCCCGGGAGCGCCTTGAGCCACTGCCAGTCGAAGTACTGGACGTAGTTCAGCAGCTGGAGCCCGATCAGGGTGATGGTTCGTCCCGGGTTGTCGGGGCCGTGCGGCACGGTCGGGTCGTCGAACGGAGTGCGCGGCGGGTACTGGGCCCGGCGGATCACGGCCAGCAGGGAGTCGAAGGTCGAGGGGTCGGCCTCGTTCAGCATCGGCTGCTGCGCCGCGCGCAGGTAGAGGAAGAGGTAGATCGTGACCCCGGCCGCCGCGACGCCCAGCGCGGCGAGCGCGAACCGGGCCGCCCCGGCGCCCATCGCGTAGGCGGTCGCGCCGGCGAAGCAGAGGGCTCCGACGACCACGAGCGGCGTGCTGCCCAGGCCCGTGCCCACCAGGAGCGCCCAGATGCCGGCCAGCACGGCGAGCTCGGCCCACTCCCGGCGCCGATCCGCGGCGGCGGCCGCGGGCGCGCCGAGGAGGGTCGCGCCGACGAACGC
>JBFIUJ010000120.1:0-8119 GCA_041607595.1 Gemmatimonadales bacterium
GCCGCCGGATTCACGATGTCCCGGGGAGCATTCACGGTTCGCTTACGGCCCAGACTCTATCGTGGGCGCACCCCTTCGAAGGAGAGACCATCATGGCAACGCGCACCCTTCGCCCCCTCGTCTTCATCGGTGCGCTGGCCATCCTGGCCTCGGCCTGTAGCCGCGACGGCGTCGGCCCGTCCGATGCGGCCGTCCGCCGGATCGATCTCACCCCCCAGCGCGTGATCGTCCGCCCCGGGGACCAGGTCCTCTTTCAGGCCCGCTTGATCGACGAGGCCGGCAACCCCCTCGAGGGGCATACGTATCACTGGACCAACGCGGACTACGATGTCTCTGAGCTCGTTGGCTCGGGGAGCGCCGTGACGGCGCGGATCCGGCGTGTTGGCGAGGACACCATCTTCGTGTCCGCCGGCGGGGTGCGCGCGCTCGCCTTCGTGACCGCGATCGACTGCCTGGGCGACTCCCGGAGGGAGAACTCCTGCAGCTGACGGCCCAGGGCCCACTCCCAGGGCAGGGGCCGCCTGCCCTGGGGGTGCCGGCACCAGTCGGGCTTTCCTCTGGGAGACTCCGCGTCGTCATCCCCGGCCGATCCACCGACCCCACCCCGGTACCCGTCGCCGCTTCGCCTGGCCCCTCTCCCGCCCCGGGACTATCCTGGTGGTTCGATCCCACACGTCGGTCACCGGACATTCCCTCCTCCCCCGAGCCTCATGCGCACGCTGACGTTTCTCCTCCTGCTTCTGTCCACGGCCGCCTGCGGTCGTGCCGACTACGACGTGGTGATCCGCGGCGGCACCATCTACGACGGCGGCGGGGCGCCGCCCTTCACCGGCGACCTGGCCATCCAGGGCGACTCGATCGCGGCCTTGGGAGTCGTCGAGGGGCGCGGCACGTCCGAGATCGACGCCCGTGGGCTCGCGGTCGCGCCGGGCTTCATCAACGTCTTGAGCTGGGCGACCGCGTCGCTGATCCAGGACGGCCGATCCCAGGGTGACATCCGGCAGGGCGTGACCCTGGAGATCTTCGGCGAGGGTTGGTCCATGGGGCCGCTGACCGACACGATGCGCCAGGAGAGCCTCGCCCGCCAAGGGGACATCAAGTACGAGATCCCGTGGACCACGCTCGGCGGGTACTTGGACCACCTCGTCGCCCGCGGCGTATCGCCGAACGTGGCCTCGTTCGTGGGCGCGACGACCCTCCGCATCCACGAGGTGGGCTACGAGAACCGCGCCCCCTCCGCGGAGGAGCTCCGCAGGATGCAGGCCCTGGTCCGGCAGGCGATGGGAGAAGGGGCGCTCGGGCTGGGGTCGTCGCTGATCTACGCCCCGGCGTTCTATGCCTCGACGGAGGAGCTGATCGCGCTCGCGCGCGTCGCCGCGGAGTTCGACGGGATCTACATCTCCCACATGCGGAGCGAGGGCAACCGATTGCTCGAGGCGGTAGACGAGCTACTCCGCATCGCGCGGGAGGCGGGCATCCGGGCCGAGATCTACCACCTCAAGGCGGCCGGGGAGCCGAACTGGGGGAAGATGGACGCGGTGATCCGGCGGGTCGATTCGGCGCGGGCCGCCGGCCTCGGCATCACCGCGAACATGTACACCTACACGGCCGGCGCCACGGGGCTCGACGCCGCGATGCCGCCCTGGGTCCAGGAGGGCGGCCTCGAGGCGTGGATCGGTCGACTCAAGGACCCGGCCATCCGGCGGCGCGTGCGGGCCGAGATGACCAAGCCGACCGACGCATGGGAGAACCTCTACCTGGCGGCCGGCTCGGCCGAGCGCGTGCTGCTCGTCGGCTTCAAGACGGACTCGCTCAAGCCCCTGACCGGGAAGACCCTGGCCGAGGTGGCGCGCATGCGGGACACCTCGCCGGAGGAGGCCGCCATGGACCTGGTGGTGGCGGACGGCAGCCGGGTCGGCACGGTGTACTTCCTGATGTCGGAGGAGAACGTCCGGAAGCAGATCGCGCTCCCCTGGATGAGCTTCGGGTCGGACGCGGAGTCCTCGGCCCCCGAGGGGGTCTTCCTCGAGTCCAACCCGCATCCCAGGGCGTACGGCAACTTCGCCCGCCTCCTGGGGCGGTACGTCCGTGAGGAGCGGGTCATCCCCCTCCACGAGGCGGTTCGCCGGCTCACGTCCCTGCCGGCGAGCACCCTTCGCCTCCGCCGTCGGGGCGCCCTGTTGCCGGGCTACCACGCGGATCTCGCGATCTTCGATCCGGCGCGGATCACCGATCACGCCACGTTCGACGCCCCCCATCGGTACGCGACCGGCATGGAGCACGTCTTCGTCAACGGCGTGCAGGTCCTGCGGCACGGGGAGCACACGGGGGCGACGCCCGGCCGAGTGGTGCGAGGGCCGGGGTGGACGGGGTGGGTCCGGTGACGGTCAGGCGGTCACGAGCCGGCGCACGCGGCGGAGGATGGTGCGCTGGGCCGCGCTGTCTTTCACCGCCATGAAGATCGCGTTGTCCCCGGCGAGGGTGCCGACCACTCCCGGCCATGCGAGCCGATCGAGGGCCACCGCCACGTGATTCGCGTCGCCGGAGGGCGTGTGCAGCACGATGATGGCATCCCCCGAGGGCTCGGCGCGGAGCACCCCCTCGGCGACGCGCCGCTCGTCGGGATTCGCGGAGGGGGACTCGGACGGCGGGCGCCGATAGGCGCCGTCCACCTTCGCCAGCCGCAGCCGCGCGATGTCCCGACTCACCGAGGATTGGGTGACGCTCCATCCCCGCTCGGTGAGCGCCTGGGCCAGCTCTTCCTGGGTGTGGATCGGGCGGGATCCGATCAACTCCAGGATCATCAGGAGCCGCCGCTCCCGCTCCGCGGTCATCCCTTCCTCCTGCGGCTCCCCGCCAGACGCCGCAGCGCCGTCTCGAACCGCCGGCGTTCCTTGGCCGCCCAGCGGCGGCAGACGGTCGCTCGAGCGCGCGCGACGGGCAGGCCCAGGTTGCCGGCGTTCCCGGTCCCGCGCCGGCGCTGCAGGAGCTCCTCGGTCGAGGGGGGCGGGAAGGTCTCCCCGTTCGCCAGCTCGTCCGCCACTTGCCGGTAGGCGGTACGGAAGGGCGTCTTCTCCTCGACTCGACGCATCACCTCGTCGGTGGCGAGCACCCCGCCCTCCAGCAGGGCGGCACAGCGCTCGCGGTCCACCCCGAGCAACGGGACGGCCCAGGCCATCATCGCGAGCATCTCGTCCGTCCGGCGGAGGCCGCGCAGGAGCGGCTCCTTCAGCAGCTGCGCATCGCGATGGTATCCCGTGCCCAGCTTCGCCTTCAGGTGGAGGACCGCGCCGAGATCGCCGTCCACGGCGGCGGCCCGGGCCCGGGTCAGCTCGAAGATGTCGGGGTTCCGCTTGTGCGGCATGATGCTCGACCCGGTGGCCAGCTCGACCGGAATGACGAGGAGCCCGATCTCGCCCATGCTGAGGGTCGTCACGTCCACCGCGAGTCGCGACAGGTCGTGGGCCAGCTCGCTGCACCAGAAGAGGGTCGCCGCCTCGAGCTTGCCCCTCCCGTTCTGGACGGCCGCCACGTTGTGCTCCACGCCGGCGAACCCCAGCGCGCGAGCCGCGGCCTCTCGGTCGTAGGGCAACGGGACGCCGTAGCCGGCGGCGCTTCCGAGGGGAGAGCGGTCGAGTCGGCCCCAGAGCGCCGGCGCGGACTCCAGGGTGTCGAGGAGGCCCTCGGCCAGCGCCCCGGCCCAGAGGCCCACCGACGAGGGCATGGCGCGTCGCTGATGGGTGTAGCCGGGCCAGAGCACGCGCCGATGTCGCCGGGCCATCGTGAGCAGCGCGTTCACGAGGCCCAGCGCCTGGTGATGCAGCCCCAGCAGCGCGTCCTTGAGGAAGAGCCGGAGGTCACAGGCGATCTGGTCGTTGCGGGACCGAGCGGCATGCACCCGCCGACCCGCATCCTTGCTCCGCCGCGTGAGCCACAGCTCCACCGCGGAGTGGGCATCTTCGTGGGTCCGCTCGATCACGAGCTCGCCCGCCTCCACGGCGACCAGCGCCGCTCGGAGGCCGGCCCGAAGGCGGCGGTGCTCGGCGGCGGTCACGAGCCCGGAGGCGCGGAGCGCGGCGACGTGCCCCAGGGAGCCGAGCACGTCCCAGCGGAGGAGCGCCGTGTCCCAGACGCGGTCCTCGCCCACCGTGTAGTCGAAGAGCCGGCCGTCCACGTCGGCCCGGGGCGTCCACAGGGTGTTCCGCGCGACCAGGCGTCGCCTCACACGAGGTACGCCTCGGCCACGGCCCCGTAGAACGCCCGGGCGGCCGTCACCTCTGCCAGGTCCACGCATTCGTCCGGCGTGTGGGAGCGGGCGCTGGTGCCCGGTCCGCACTTGATCGCGTCCGTATGCCGCAGGAAGACCCAGTCCGAGCAGGTGGGACTCCCGTAGCGCTTCGCCTCCGGGCGGACGCGCTCGGCCACCTCGAGCAGCCGGGACCCCGGCGGCGTCTCGCAGGGCACGAGCCGGTCCGAGGTCACAACCACTTCCGTGCGGACTGCCTGCCGCAGCGCGCGAGCCAGCTCCTCATGAGTCCAGCAGGGCGTGGAGCGGACGTCGAGCACCGCCATCGCAGTCGGCGGCGTCACGTTTCGCCCCACCCCGGCCGACACCATCGTCGGGGTGACGGTGGCGTATCCCAGGAGCGGATGCGGCCGTTCGCGGAACAGGTCCGGCAGCCCGACGAGGTCCCGGGCGAGCTCCACCAGGGCATTGGTGAAGGGGCCGTCGTCGGCCCGGCCGGCGTGACGCTGCTGGCCCCGGGCCACCAGGTCGATCATCATGAGGCCGCGCTGGGCCACCGCCATCTGCAGGTTCGTCGGCTCGCCGACGACGGCCGCGTCCACCTGGCCCGCCGCCTCCACCGCGCCGCCCATGGTGGTGTGCTTGGTCTCCTCGTTGTAGCCCAGCAGCACCAGCAGGCGGCCGCGGGCCGGGCCTCCGCGCTCGGCCACGTCTCGGGCCGCGGAGAGCATGGCGGCGACGGAGGCCTTGGCGTCGCCCGAGCCGCGGCCGTAGAGCCGGCCGTCCTCGACGACCGGGTCGAAGGGATCGCGGCTCCACCCTTCGCCGGGCGGCACCACGTCGAGATGCGAGACCAGTGCCAGGGTGTGGCCCGGGCTCCGGCCTGCGACCTCGATGCGGACGCCGGTGTGGTCCCGGACGACGGGAAGCCCCCACCCGCGAGCGGACTCCTCGACGAACCGGGCGAGCGCCTCCTCCTCTCCGCTGACGGAGGGGATGGCGACGAGGTCGCGCAGCAGCTCGATCTCAGTCGGCAAGCTCGCGCCCCACGTAGGCCGCCTTCTCCTTGCGCCCGACGATCATCGTTCCGCAGCCGGCCCCGGTGAACACCTCCAGCAGGAGCCCGTCGGGCGCCCGCCCGTCGATGATGTGGGTCCGCTCGACGCCGCCGGTGGCCGCGCGGATGCAGGACTCGACCTTCGGTCGCATGCCGCCGGCGATGCTCCCCGCGGCGATGAGATTGGCGAGGTCGTCGGGATCGGCGAAGGCGACGAGGCTGGCCGGGTCCTCGCGGTCCCGCAGCACGCCGGGGGCCCCGGTGAGGAAGATGAGCTTCATCGCGCGGAGCGCGACGGCGAGGGTCTCGGCCACGGTATCCGCATTGACGTTGTAGACCCGGCCCTCCCGGTCGCCGGCCAGGCTCGCCACCACCGGCACGAAGCGGTCCTGAAGCAGCGTGAGGAGGACCCGCGGGTTGGCCCGGTCCACGTCGCCCACGTGGCCGAAGTCCACGTCGACGCTGGCGCCCTCGTCGTCGACCACGCGGGTGGGAGACCTCCGGCGGGCCTCCAACAGGTCGGCGTCAACCCCGCTCAGGCCCACGGCCTCCACGTGGTGGCGGCGGAGCGCCGACAACAGGTCCACGCTCAGCTGGCCCGCGTAGACCATCTTGGCGACCTCGAGCGCGGTATCGTCCGTCACCCGCCGGCCGGCCACGATCCGAGGCTCGACGCCAAGGCGGCGGCTCAGGCTCGTGGCCTGAGGACCGCCGCCGTGGACGACCACGATGCGGATCCCGAGGCTGGAGAGCAGCGCGATCTGCGCCGAGACCTGGTCCACCGATTGGGGATCCGCGAGGATCTCGCCCCCGAGCTTGACCACGAAGACCTGGTCCCGGTATGCCCGGACGTACTGGAGCGCTCCGCGGAGTCCGGTGATGCCGTTGGTGGGATCGAGGGGCATGCGACGACGACCTCAGTGAGAAGTGGCCCGGCTCAGCGGCCGCCGAGCAGGGTGAGCAGCAGGGCGCGCTGGACGTGGAGACGGTTTTCCGCTTGATCCACGACGACCGCGTTGGGCCCGTCGAGCACCGCGTCGTCGATCTCGACGTTGCGGCGGACGGGCAAGCAGTGCATGACGATCCCCTTGCCGTCGCGGGTGGACCGCAGGCGGTCCGGGGTGACGCGCCACTCCCGGAGTCCACGGCGGTGCTCGGCTTCCGCTTCGGGGCGGCCGAAATACTCGAGCGACCCCCAGGACTTCGCGTACACCGCGTCCGCCCCGACCAGGGCCTCGTCCGGATCGTTCATCAGGGAGACCGCGTGCCCGCCGGCGTGCTGGGTCAGGGTGCGGATCAGCGTGGTATCGTCGGGATCGAGCTCGTAGCCGTCGGGACGGGCGATCACGATCTCCATGCCGAGCCGGGCGGCGGCGAGCGCGGCGCTCACCGGCACGGCCGTCGGCAGCGGCTTGGGATGCCATCCCCACATCAGCACGAAGCGCTTGCCCCGGGTCTCCCCCAGCTGCTCGCGCAGGGTGAGGGCGTCCGCCAGCTCCTGGCATGGGTGGCGGCGGGCCGATTCGAGGTTGATGACCGGCCGTTCGCAGTAGCGGGCGAAGTTGCGGATCACCGCGTCCTGGCGGGCCACCGCCCACGCGTCGCCGCGCGGGAAGCTGCGCACGCCGAGCACGTCCGCGTAGCGGCCCAGCACCCGGGCGGCCTCGATGATGTGCTCCACCGCCCCACCGTCCATCGTGACGCCGAGCTCCGTCTCCAGTGCCCAGCTGCCCTTGCCCGGCTCGAGCACGATCGCGTGCCCCCCGTGGAGGAACATCGCGGCCTCGAAGCTGGCCCGGGTGCGCAGGCTCGGGTCCATGAAGACCATCGCCATGGTCTTCCGCTCGAGGCCCCCGGAGACTTCGCCCCGCTTCACCCGGGCGGCCAGCCGCAGCATGCCCTCCACCTCGTCGTAGGTCCACTCCTCGACGGCCAAGAAATCCCGCTTCATCCCTGGAGCACCTCCCGGAGCGCGGCCAACAGCCGATCCGCCTCCGCGATCGAGAACGTCAGGGGGGGCATGAGTCGCAGCACCTGCGGGTCGGTGGAGGTCCCAGTCAGGACGCGCCGCTCGAAGAGCGCGGCCTGGACCTCCCGGGCCGGCCGATCGAGATGCACGCCCCGGAGCAGGCCTCGGCCGGAGACCGCTCGGGCGCCGGCGGCCAGCGCTCCGCGGGCGAGGTGGTCGCCCACCCGGACCGCGTTCTCGATCAGCCCCTCGCGATCGATCACCTCGAGGGTCGCGAGACCGGCCGCGCAGGGGACCGGGCCTCCGCCGAACGTGCTGCCGAGGTCGCCGACGGTCAGGTGCGCGGTGACGGCCGGGCTGGCGACGACGGCGCCGATCGGGAGGCCGGACGCCAGGCCCTTGGCGAGGGTCACGACGTCCGGGATCACGCCGACGGCTTCGGCGGCGGTGAAGGCTCCGCACCGGCCGACCCCGCACTGGATCTCGTCGAAGATCAAGACGGCTCCGCGTTGGTCGCAGAGCTCCCGGGTCCGGGCCAGGAACTCCGGCGCGACGTCCCGCGCGCCGGCCATGCCCTGCACCGGCTCGATCAGCACGGCCGCGACGGTATCGTCGATCTGCCGCTCGAGGTCGGCCACGCTGCCGAACGCGACCCGCCGGGAGAGCGGCATGAGCGCCCGCCGGGCGCCCTCCTCGTAGCGGGCCCCGTCGCAGCAGGCGAGGGTGGCCACGGTGCGACCGTGCCAGCCGCCCTGCAGGGTGACCACATGCGCCCGGCCGGTGTGGCGGCGGGCCAGGTGCAACGCGTTCTCGTTCGCCTCGGCGCCCGAGTTGCAGAAGAACACCC
>JBFIUJ010000121.1:0-8080 GCA_041607595.1 Gemmatimonadales bacterium
AACTGGCAGGGCACCTATCAACAGGTGGGCTCCGCCTCGACGGTCCCGCTCAGCATCGCGCTCCAGCAGAGCGGCAAGAACGTCTCCGGCACGCTCGACATCGCGACCTACCACTTCACGCTGACCGGGCAGGTGGACGCCTCCGGCCTCGTGCAATGGGTCACCTCGCAGGAAGACCCAAACTGCGTGACCATCGAGACCGATCAGGCCGCGGCTCAGCGGTTCGGCCTGATGCCCGGCGCGCAGCGGCTCGAGGGTCGGGTGAAGGTGCGCTACCGCACCGCGGGTGGAGGCCCGTGCGACGGCCCCGGCACCTTCGCCGTGGAAGAGGCCGTGATCGCGGTGGACAAGATCTAAGCGATCGGAACACCGGAAGCGCGAGGGGGAGGCCGACCGGCCTCCCCCGTTTCCCGTGTACGCCCCCCACCCTCAATCGAAGAGCCCCGCCAGATCGCCGGCCGAGATCGCCCGCGCCTCCGGCACGAGCCCGGCGAGCGCCGCCGCCCGTCCGAGCACGAGCCCGGGGCCGACGCCCGCGGCCCGCAGGTCGCGCACGCCTGTATCCCTGTTCGACTTGCTCAGCTTCTCGCCCGAGGGCTTCACCACCAACGGATGGTGCAGGTAGACCGGCGGCGCTTCCCGGCCGAGCAGCCGGGCGAGCCGGATCTGGCGGCCGGTCGAATCGAGCAGGTCCTCGCCCCGGATCACGAGGTCGATCCCCTGCTCCCGGTCGTCCACCGTCACGGCGAATTGATAGGTCCACTGGCCGAGCCGGTCGCGCAGCAGGAGGTCGCCGCACTGGCGCGCGGGCTCCTGAGCCTGCGGACCGAGCCGGCCGTCGTCGAACCGCTCGATCCCAGGCTCCATGGCCGCGCGAATCCCCCGCCCCTGCTCCTCCGCCAGCCCGCGCGCGCGGCAGGTCCCGGGGTAGCGGCGCTCCTCGTTCACGCGGTCGCCGGCGTGCTCGGCGATGTCCTTGCGGGAGCACTCGCAGGCGTAGACGGTGGCCGTCCGGCGAAGATGGTCCAGCGCCTCGCGGTAGATGCTCTCGCGGTCGCTCTGCCGGCAGGGGCAGGGTCCGCGCCGGAGCTCGCCGGGGGTGCCGAGATCCGGGATCAGGCCCAGCCACTCGAGGTCCTCGAGCAGCGCGGCCTCGTACTCGGGGCGGGAGCGGGTCCGGTCGTGGTCCTCGATGCGGAGCAGCACGCGGCCGCCCAGCGCCCGCGCGATCCCCCAGACGTAGACCGCGCTCACCACGTGGCCCAGGTGCAGGTGGCCGGTGGGCGCGGGGGCGAAGCGGGTGAGCGGAGACGGCGGGAGCCGCCGGCGGAGTGCGGCGAGGTCGGGGCGCGGCGCCGGCGGATCGGAGAGAGCCCCCGCCCCCGAGCCGCGGGGTTGCCGGTCGGGCGTCAGCTGGTGGGCGGGTTGAACCCGGTCTTCCCCTCGACCCAGGACAGCTGGTACTTCGTGTCCTCGATCGGAAGGGCGGACTGCGCCACGTGCAGCGGGCGGAAGGTGTCCATCATGACCGCCAGCTCGTCGGTGGCCTTGGCGCCGATGCTCGCCTCGGCTCGGCCCGGGTGCGGCCCGTGCGGGATCCCGTCGGGGTGCAGCGTGATGCTGCCGTACTCGATGCCCTTCCGGCTCATGAACTCGCTGCTCGCGTAGTAGAGCACCTCGTCGCTCATGACGTTGCTGTGATTGTAGGGCGCCGGCACGGCGTCGGGGTGGAAGTCGTAGGGCCGGGGGCAGAAGCTGCAGACCACGAACCCGTCGCCCTGGAAGGTCTGGTGCACGGGCGGCGGCTGGTGGATCTTGCCGACGATCGGCTCGAAGTCGTGGATGTTGAACGCCCAGGGGTAGTAGTACCCGTCCCAGCCGACCACGTCGAGCGGGTGGTGGTCCAGCATCACCTCGTTCAGCCCGTCGTACTGCTTCACCACGAGCGGGAACTCGGTCTTCTCGTCCACGGTGCGGAGCTCGGTGGGCCGGCGGATGTCCCGCTCGCTGTAGGGCGCTCCCTCCAGCAGCTGGCCGAATTCGTTCCGGTAGCGGGTGGGCCAGCGGACGTAGCCTCGGCTCTCCATCACCAGCAGCTTGGTGACCTTCGACGTCATCCGGTAGCGGTGGAGCAGCCCGCGGTGGATGACCAGGTAGTCGCCCTCCCGGTAGGGGAGGTCGCCGAACTGGGACTCGAGCACGCCCTCGCCCTCGCTCACGTAGACCAGCTCGTCGCCCTGCGCGTTCCGATAGAAGTGTTGGTCCTCCCGGTCCGGCTCCACGTAGAGCATCGCCACGTCCTGGTTGAACAGGAGCGGCACCCGGTCCAGCGTGGGGCTGCCACCGGCGGAGAGCTGGGCGGTGCGGAAATGGCGGTGCCGGAGGGTCGCGTCCTTGTCGCGCTCGTAGCAGACGTCCTTGATCCGGCGGACGCCCACCACGGTGGTGGGCGGGTGGACGTGGTAGAGGAGGGACGCGGGGCCGGTGAACCCCTCGTTCCCCATCAGCTGCTCCGCGTAGAGCCCGCCGTCCGGCTTCCGGAAGGCGATGTGGCGCTTGCGGGGAATCTGTCCGAGCGAATGGTAGATCGGCATCGTGCGCCCGCCGGCGGTTAGAGGTTGCCCCGGAGCTCCTGCTCCCGCTCGATCGCTTCGAAGAGGGCCTTGAAGTTGCCCTTGCCGAAGCTCCTGGCGCCCTTGCGCTGGATGATCTCGTAGAAGAGGGTCGGGCGGTCCTGTACCGACTTGGTGAAGATCTGGAGCAGGTACCCTTCGTCGTCGCGGTCCACCAGGATCCCCAGCTCCCGCAGCGGCTCGAGGGACTCGTCGATCGTGCCCACCCGGTCCAGGACGGTCTCGTAGTAGGAGCCCGGCACCTGGAGGAAATCCACGCCACGGTCCCGCAGCGAGGACACGGTGTGGATGATGTCGTCGGTGGCGATCGCCAGGTGCTGCACCCCGGGGCCCCGATAGAACTCCAGGTACTCGTCGATCTGCGACTTCCGCTTACCCTCGGCCGGCTCGTTGATGGGGAACTTGATCCGCTCGTTCCCGTTGGCCATGACCTTGGACATGAGGGCGGAGTACTCGGTCGAGATGTCCTTGTCGTCGAACGACACGAGCTGGGTGAAGCCCAGCACGTCGCGGTAGAAGTCCACCCAGGTGTTCATCGCCCCCAGCTCCACGTTGCCCACGCAGTGGTCCACGTGGAGGAGGCCTACCGGCTCCGGCTGGTAGCGCGGGGTCAGGGGCACGAAGCCCGGCATGAACTCACCCTGGTATCCCCGGCGCTCCACCAGCGAGTGGATCGTCTCGCCGTAGGTGCGGATCCCGGCGGTGACGACCTTGCCGTCCGTGTCTTCGAGCACCGTCGGCTCCTGGGCCGGCACCGCCCCGCGCTCCACCGCGAGCTCGAAGGCCTCCCGCGCATCGTCCACCCAGAGGGCGATGTCCCGGACCCCGTCCCCGTGCTGCTGGACGTGCCGCGCGACCGGATGGTCGGGCGCGAGCGCGGAGGTGAGGATCAGCCGGACCTTGCCCTGCACCATGAGGTAGCTGGCGCGGTCCCGGGTGCCGGTCTCGGGCCCCCGATACGCCGCGAGCCGGTAGCCGAAGGCGCCCTGGTAGAAATGGGCCGCCTGTTTGGCGTTCCCCACGTAGAATTCGACGTAGTCGGTCCCGTTGATCGGGAACGTGTCGGTGCCCGCTTCGGGACGGGCCATGGTGTCGGACCGCATCTCGGACCTCCCGGAGGTGTGCCGCCTGCGAATGTCGTATGATAATCGTATGATCACCACCCGGCACGGCGGTGCCTCCGCCCTGTCCACGAGGGAAGCCTCCCATGTCTGACCTTCGCCGCGCGTTCCTCGACCGCTCCCGCGCCTACCTGCGCGATGGCTACCTCCCCCGGATCCGGCTGGCGGTCGCCCGGCTCTCCCCGGAGGACCTCTGGTGGCGGCCCAACGAGGCCTCCAACAGCGTCGGCAACCTGCTGCTCCACCTGGCCGGCAACCTCCGGCAGTGGATCGTCGCCGGCGTGGGCGGCGCGCCCGACGTGCGCGTGCGGAACGAGGAGTTCGCCGCGGCCGGCGGCCCGGGCGCCGCGGAGCTGCTGGATCGGCTGGGGGCGGCCGTGATGGAGGCGGACGCGACGCTGGCCCGGCTCGACCCCGGCGCGCTCGACCGGGCCCTGGAGATCCAGGGGCACCGGGTGACCGCGTTCGAGGCCGTCTACCACGCGGTCGAGCACTTCGCCATGCACACCGGCCAGATCACCTACGTGGCGAAGCTCCGGGCCGGGACGGACCTGGGGTTCTATCGGGTGGAGGGGGGCGTCGCCCGAGCGGCCTGGGAGGGCGCCGGCGGGATCTAGCCCACACCGTCAGTGGGAGGCGGTGCGGCCCGGACCGCGTTGCCCGGTCAGCTCGACGTGGTAGCGCTCGATCTTCCGCACGTAGTGCAGGGTCTCGCCGTGGCGCCAGCGCGGGACCAGATGGGCCACCTTGACGATGCTGCGCCAGAGCAGGTGGTCCAGCTCCCGCGTCTTCGCGGTGTCCTGCGCCCGCAGGATCGGGACCCGTCCGGCGTTGTAGCTCCCGAACATGAACCGGATGCGCTCGTCCCGGTCCCGGTGCTCGCGCCAGAGCCTATAAAGGAAACGGTTGTACTGGATGCCGGCCGCGATGTTCCACTCGGGGTCGTCGATCGACTCGAGCTCCGGGTTCTTGGTCTGGATCTCCGCGAAGGTGGTTGGCATCAGCTGCATGATGCCGCGGGCCCCCACCCGGCTGGTGGCGCCCTCCCGCAGGTTGCTCTCCGCCATCCCCTGCGCCTTGAAGAGCCGCCAGTCGAAGCCCACCCCGAAGAAGCGCTTGCTGTACTTCCGGAAGACCGGATCGTAGCGCTCGGTGACGTCCCGGCTCTGGCCCGAGACGGAGGACGCGAATACCGCCGCGCAGAGCGCGAGCGCGACGAGCCCCCTCAATTCAGCGCCCCCGCGATGATGATGGCGATCGAGATGAAGAGCGAGGCGATGAACACGGCGACCGCCAGGTTGCCCCGGCCGAGCTCGACCCGGACGGGATCGTCCTTGGGGGTGAGCCAGTCCAGCAGCCGGTAGGAGAGGAACATGAGCGCCACGCCCATCGCGGCATACAGGAAGTTCAGGCCGATGATCGTCCACTCCATGGAGCCTCCCGGAGAGCGTGGGGCCGGAGCCGGCCCGATCCAGCGAGCGCGACCAATATACTTTTCACCGCGGGGGCTGGCCAGCGGAACACTCCGGCCCCGTCCGGCGTTCACCGGTCGGCACCAGCGATACCAACGACCCCGAGAGGACCCCGATGGCCACCACGACGAAGACCGCGACGTTCGCCGCCGGCTGTTTCTGGGGCGTGGAGGAGACCTTCCGCCGCCTCCCCGGCGTGCTGGACGCCGAGGTGGGCTACACCGGCGGCACCACCGAGGACCCGACCTACCGGGACGTCTGCTCCGGGCGCACCGGCCATGCCGAGGCGGTCCAGGTCCGGTTCGACCCGGCGGTGCTCTCCTACGACGCGCTGCTGGAAGCGTTCTGGGGGAGCCACGACCCGACCACGCCCAACCGCCAGGGGCCCGACGTGGGGACCCAGTACCGCTCCGCGGTCTTCTACCACGACGAGGCCCAGCGCGAGGCCGCGCTGGCCTCCAAGGCCCGCCAGGACGCGAGCGGCCGGTTCCACCGCCCCATCGTCACCGAGGTGACCCCCGCCGCGACGTTCTACCGGGCGGAGGACTACCACCAGCAGTACCTGGCCAAGAAGGGACTGCCCCACTGCTCGACCTAGCCTCGTCCAGGGGAGCCGGAGCGCGCGGCCTCCCTCGGCCCCCGGCTTCCCCTCGGTTCCCATGCGCCTGGCCGACCTCCCCACCCCGGCGCTAGTCCTCGATCGGCGCCGGATGGACGCCAACGCCGCCCGGATGACCGCGGCGGTCGCCGCCCGCGGCGCCCGGTTCCGCCCGCACCTGAAGACCGCCAAATCCCTCGACGCGGCCGCCGTGGCGCTCGAGGGGAACTTCGGCGGCATCACCGTCGCGACGCTGAACGAGGCGGAGTACTTCGCGGCCGGCGGCATCGAGGACATCCTCTACGCCGTCTGCGTCACGCCCGACAAGCTGCCCCGCGCCGCAGGTCTCCTCGCGCGCGGGATCCGCCTCTCACTCATCCTGGACGGCCGGTTCATGGCCGACGCGGTCGCGCGCTGGGCGCGCGATCTCCCCGGGCCGGTGGACGTGCTGATCGAGATCGACTCGGGCGAGCACCGGACCGGCCTCGAGCCGGACGATCCCGCGGTGGTCGAGATCGCCTCGGCGCTGTGCGCGGCCCCCGGCGTGTGCCTCGCGGGGGTGATGACCCACGCCGGCCACGCCTACCACTGCCGGAGCCGCTCGGAGATCGCCCGCGTCGCGGAGGACGAGGCCCTGGCCGCCGTCCGGGCCGCGGGGGCGATCCGCGCCGCAGGCCTCCCCTGCCCGACCGTGAGCGTCGGCTCCACCCCCACCGCGCTGCGGTCCCCCGCGGTGGCCGGCGTCACCGAGGTCCGCGCCGGGGTCTACCTCTTCGGCGATCTCTTCCAGGCGGCGATCGGCTCCTGCGCCATCGCCGACGTCGCCCTGTCCGTGCTCGCCACCGTCATTAGCCACCGCCCCGCGCACAACCACCTCCTGCTCGACGCGGGCGCGCTCGCCCTCTCGAAGGACCGGAGCACGGCCGCCACCCCGGAGGATGCGGGCTATGGCCTCCTCACCGACGGTGCCGGACGCGGCCTCCTGGCGGACCTGCACGTCTCCAACGTCCACCAAGAGCACGGCGAGGTCTCGAGCGCCTCCCCGCTCCCCTACGAGCGGATGCCCATCGGCAGCCGAGTCCGGGTCCTGCCCAACCACGCCTGCATGACGGCCGCGATGTACGACCGCTACTACGTGGTGGACGGTCCGAGCGACGAGGTCGTGGCGGTCTGGCCCAAGACCAACGGCTGGGAGCCGGCCTGATGGATGCCGCCGCCCTCCAGGCGACGCTGGAGCGGGAGATCCCCATCGTACGCGCGATCGGGCTACGGGTCGAGACCGCGGGTTCTCAGATCGTCATCCTCAGCGCACCCCTGGCCCCGAATCGCAACCACAAGGCGACCGCCTTCGCCGGGAGCCTCCACACCGCGGCCACGCTCGCCGGCTGGGGGCTCCTCTGGGTGCTGCTCCGCGGCGAGCCCAGCCTCCCGCAGATCGTGCTCCAGGAGAGCACGATCCGGTTCCTCCGGCCGGTCACCGGCGACTTCGTCGCCCGCAGCACCCTCGAAGTGGGCGAGACGCCAGGGCGGTTCCTGGCGTCGCTCCGCCGCTGGGGAAAGGCCCGGATCGCGATCCGCTGCGCCGTGGCCGAGAGCGGCCACTCGGGGGCCCCGGCGGTCGAGTTCCACGGCCGGTTCGTCGCCCTGCGGCAGACCGAGGACGAAACCACTGGCGGGTGAATCCGTCCTGACGGGCGTCACGCGGAAGGGAGCGTCGGCCCGCAATGTTCACCACCTGCATCTTCTGCCTCGGCGACCTCGGCCGGAACGAGGAGGTCGAGCACTTCGCCACCGGCTCCCGCCTCGCCTTCGACGGCGACAAGGGCCGACTCTGGGTGGTGTGCCGGCGCTGCCAGCGGTGGAACCTGACGCCGCTGGACGAGCGCTGGGAGGCGATCGAGGAGTGCGAGCGCCGCTTCCGCGACACCCGACTCCGGCTCTCCACCGAGCACATCGGCCTGGCGCGCCTGCCGGGCGGGCTCGAGCTGATCCGGGTGGGCCGCCCCCAGCGGCCGGAGTTCGCGGCCTGGCGCTACGGCGACCAGTTCGGCCGCCGGCGCCGCAACAACATCATCAAGGCCGGGCTCGGGCTCGGCGCCCTCGGCGCCGTGGTGGCGGGCGGCGCGGCCGTCGGCGCCAGCGTCGGCGGCTTCAGTTGGATGCTGTGGCAGTTCGGAGAACAGGTCGTCAAGGGCAGCCCGGACAAGGTCCTGGCCAAGATCCCGGTCGAAGGCCGCTCCACGGTCAAGGTGAAGC
>JBFIUJ010000122.1:0-8058 GCA_041607595.1 Gemmatimonadales bacterium
CCATGCATCCGCGCGCCCGCGCCCTGCGGATGGCCGTAATGCGCCGCCACCTCCACCGCCATACCGTCCACGACTGGATGGACGACATCTTCAAGGACGTGGAGAAGATCCGCCGGTGAGCCCCGCCCGCTCCCGCCGGCCGCTGTCCGGTCCCGCTGGCCGCGCGGCGCGACGCCGGCTTGGCCGGGCCGGCCGGCCGGTGCTCTTCCTCGACGTGGACGGCACCCTCGCCCCGATCGTCCCGCGGCCCCCCGCCGCCCGGGTGCCACCCGGCACGCTGGCCATCCTCCGCCGGCTCCGGGCCCGCGGCGCCCGGGTGGTGCTGGTCTCCGGGCGGACGGCCGCGGACGCCCACGCGGTGGCCCGGGGCGTGGCGGTGGATGGCGTGATCGGCAACCACGGCGCCGAGCTGCGGCGGGGCGGCCGGTCCCGCCGGTGGGTGGGCCGGGGCGCGGCGCGGGTGGCCTCGGTGGCCCGGAGGCTCGGCCCGCTGGTCGCGGCCTTCCCCCGGACCGTCCTGGAGGACAAGGGGTACTCGCTGGCCGTCCACTGCCGGGCCGGTCCGGAGGTCTTCCGGGCGCTGCTCCGCGCGGTCCGCGGAGCGCTGCACGGGACCGGGCTCGTGGCGCAGGGGGGCAAGCGGGTCATCGACATCCGCTCGCCCGACGCCGGGAAGGGGGCGGCGGTGCTGCGCTGGCTGGAGGACATGGAGCGCGGTCGGGTTCCACTGGAGGAGGTGCTCTATGCGGGAGACGATACCACCGACGAGGACGCCGTGCGGGCCCTCGGGCGGCAGGCGGTGACCATCTCCGTCGGGTCCCGCCCGGCGGGCGCGCGTTTCCGTACCCGCGGGCCGGCGACCCTGGCGCGGTGGCTCCAGGCCCTGGCGCGGGAGCGAGGCTGATGCAGCCGCCCATCTCCTCCTACGGACTGATCGGGGACATGCGCACCGCCGCCCTGGTGGGGCGGGAAGGCGGCATCGACTGGTGTTGTCTCCCCCGCTTCGACAGCGGCAGTGTCTTCGCCGCGATCCTCGACCACGAGCGCGGAGGGACATGGCGGGTGTGGCCGGAGGCGCCTCACGAATCCCGCCAGCGCTACCTGCCCGGCACCAACATCCTGGAGACGACCTTCGACCTCGGGGGTGGGACCACCGTGGAGGTGGTGGACTTCATGCCGGTCGGGGGGGACGGCCGAGCGGCGTCGACCCAGCCGGAGATCCACCGCCGGGTCCGCTGCCACGGCGATTCTGCGCGGATGCAGGCGCTCTTCCAACCGAGGTTCGAGTACGCGAGCCGCCAAACCCGGCTCGAGATCATGGGCGCCGGACTCTACGCCACCGACCGCACGGCCCAAGTGCTCACCCTGTCCAGCTCGGAGCCGGTGGCCTGGAGCGCGCACGAGGGGACCGCCACGGCGACGCTGGACCTCCGCGGCGGGAGCGAATGGTGGTTGGTGCTGCGCTACGACGAGGACGACGTCCGCAAGGTCGACAAGTACGACTCGGCCGACAAGCTCTCGGCCACGGGCGACTTCTGGCGTCGGTGGGCCGGCATGATCCGCTACCACGGCCCCTTCGGCGCCGAGGTCGAGCGATCGGCCCTGGTGCTCAAGCTGCTCACCCACGAGGAGTCCGGCGCCATCATCGCCGCCCCGACGACCTCGCTGCCGGAGACGATCGGAGGCACGAGAAACTGGGACTACCGGTTCGTGTGGCTGCGGGACGCCGCGTTCACGCTCACCGCCCTCAACGCGCTCGGCCACGCGGCGGAGGCCGACCAATTCATGCGCTTCCTGCGGCGGGTATGCCGGCACGAAGGCGCCGGGCACCTGCAGATCATGTACGGGGTGGACGGGCGGCGGGACCTGTCGGAGCGCCAGCTCGACCATCTCGCCGGGTACCGGGGGTCCCGCCCGGTCCGCGTCGGGAACGGCGCCGTGGACCAGCTGCAGATGGACGTCTACGGGGAGGTCCTGTACACCGCGGACCAGTGGCGCCGAACCCACGAGATGACCGAAGGCACCTGGCGGGTGCTGCAGGGCCTGGTCGACTGGGTGGCCGCGAACTGGCGGCGCCCGGACTCGAGCATCTGGGAGGTGCGGGGCGAGCAACGCCAGTACGTCTTCAGCAAGGTGATGAGCTGGGTCGCCCTCGACCGCGGGGTGAGGATCGCCACCGCGCTGAGCCTCCCCGCGGGGGACGGGTGGGTCCAGGCGCGGGATGCCCTGCGGGCGCAGATCCTCGAGCGGGGCTGGAGCGCTCGGAAGGGCGCGTTCACCCAGGCCTATGACGACGAGGCCCTGGATGCCTCGGCCCTCCTCTTCCCGATGGTACGCTTCGTCGCCTGGGAGGACCCGCGCACCCGCTCGACCATCGAAGCGATCCAACGGGAGCTGACCAGCCCCGACGGGGAGCTGGTCTACCGCTACCGGACCTCCGACGGCCTGGAGGGCGAGGAAGGAGCCTTCTCCATGTGCACCTTCTGGCTCGCCCACTGCCTGTGGCGGATCGGCGAGCGGAAGGCGGCCGAGCGGATCTTCCGCCGCATGCTCACCCACGCCAACCACGTGGGCCTCTACTCCGAAGAGATCGATCCCGCCACGGGCGAGTTCCTGGGCAACTACCCGCAGGCATTCACCCACATCGCCCTCATCAACTGCGCCGCGACCTTCGTGTGGACTCCCTGAACGACGAAGCGCCCCAGATGCCCGGGGCGCCTCGCGCTCGATCGCGGCGGCCTACCGCTTCTTGCGCCGCGCGGTCTTCTTCTTCGCCGCCTTCTTGGCGGCCTTCTTCTTGGCGGGCCGGCGCGCGGCCTTCTTCTTGGCGGCCTTCTTCTTGGCGGGCCGGCGCGCGGCCTTCTTCTTCGCCGCCTTCTTGGCGGGCTTGCGCGCGGTCTTCCTCTTGGCCGCCTTCTTCTTGGCGGCCTTCTTCTTGGCGGCCTTCTTCGGCGCGGCGGCCCGCTTCGCGGCAGGCTTCCTCGGCTCTGCAGCCGGAGCGGCCGGGGCCATGGGGGGCGGTGCCGGTTCACTCGTCGGCATCGGATCCATCCACCCAGAGCCGGACCAACCCATACCCATGTCTGTGAGCTCGGCCATCGTTGCTCCCTCCGAAGAGCGTGTGCGACGCAACCCGCCGCAGGTGAGGCGAATGAAGCCTCGGCGTGTTTCGTGAGACGTGATATACTTGCATACTTGGTGTTGTAGTGCAAGACGTCAAATCGCGCGTTGTGCCGAGCACGCGGTCGCCGCTGCCGTGCCATCGCCCGTGGGCCGAGCCGAGCACCCGGCCACGGTGCGGCGGCACGAACGACCGGCACAGCATGCCTTAAGTTATTGCTCCACAACAGCTTGATGCATCCGAGCCCGAGGCGTGCCCGCCGCGCGTTCACCGAGGACCACTCCCGCGTCCCGGCCGGACCGAACCGGGGTTCGCGTCGCGCGCCCGGCGCCTGTACCTTCTCGGGCGCCACTCCGTCCCGGTGGAGCGATGGAGCCAGGCCTTGCGGCCGAGCCTGGCGATTTGCCCAGCCCGCTCCCGGATCGAGGACGGTAACCCTTGATGGGGCAACGCCTTGTCACGACGGCGCCGGTGGCCCGGGCCTTGCCCTTGCCAGGGCGGACCCGTGCCACCCTATAAAAGGAAAGCAATGGTGCGCTGGCTGAACCTCGGTGTGCTCCTCGTCGCGGCGCTCGGCGCCGCGCGGCCCGGCTCCGCCCAAACGCCATCCGAGATCCTGGTCACGCCGGAGGCGCTGTCCATCACCGTAGGCCAGCGGCACCGGCTCTACCTCTCCGCCTACGATGCCTCGGGAGACCTGGTCGCCAATCCGAGGTTCACCTTCGTCGTCAGCAACGCCACGGTGATCCGAGCCGAGGCCGACGGGACCATCGTGGGACTGAAGCCCGGAACCGCCCGGATCGAAGTCCGCGCCGGCCCCGCCAGGGCCACCGTGTCGGTCACCGTCGCCGGCGGGGGGGCGCCGTCCGATCCGCCCGCCCCTCCCCGCGTCGAGGCTCAGGCCGACCTTCCCGCCGAGGCGATGCTCACGGTGACCCCGGCCACGCTCTACCTGCTGCCGGGCGAGAACGCGCGGCTCGAGGCGCAGGCCCTGCTGCCCTCCGGCGTCTCGGCCGGGACCGTGCGGGTGGCCTGGACCTCGCTCGCGCCGGAGATCGCCACCGTGAGCACGAGCGGGGTCGTCGTAGGGCTCAAGGCCGGCGCCGGGACCATTCTCGCGGCGGGTTCCGGCGGCCTCACGGCCAGCGTGCCGGTGCAGGTGGCGGACGGAGACCTGTCCCTCGACCAGGACCGGATCCTGCTCCCGCCGTTCATGCTCGACACCCTGCGCGTGTCGATCCCCTCCCAGGGGGGGCGGGTCATCCAGGGCGGGCTGACCTTCCGCTCGAGCGACTCCACGGTGGTCCGCGTGGGGCCGACGGGCATCCTCCAGCCCGTGGCGCCGGGCGAGGCGGAAATCCTGGTGAGCGGGTTCTTCCAGGAGCGGCGCGCCCGCGTCGTGGTGCATCGTCCCGTGGCCCGGGTCAAGCTCTCCCCGCCGCCGGGTCCCGTCCCCATCCCGGTCCCGATTCACGGCACGCTGGACTTCGGCGTCCGGCTCCTCGCCGCCGACTCGACGCCCGTCCCCGAGGCGGCGATGCAGTGGGACGTGGGCGAGCCGTCGGTGATCGCATTCGATCCGGCGACCCGCCGGGTGACCGCCCAGGCGCTCGGCGTCTCCACGGTCACCCTGCGGCTGATGGACTTCGACCCGCTGCACTGGACGGTCCAGGTGGTCCCCGGGGGCCTCGGCCTGGTCCCCTCGCGCCTGGCCCTCCGTCCGGGAGAGCGGCAGACCCTCGTTCCCCGGATGCTCGACGACGCCGGGCGGGAGCTCGGTCCGGCGGTCGGCGTGACCTTCGTCTCCGGGAAGCCCGAAGTGGCGGCGATCGGCGACGACGGCGTGCTGGAGGCGCGCGGCATCGGGGCCGCCACCGTCACGGCCCAGGCCCCCTGGAGCCGCACCGCCACCGCGGAGGTCTTCGTGGTGTCGGATCTGCTGGTCTCCTCCAACCGCTACACCGGGGTCGGGATCTACCAGGTCGCGCTGGCCGGCGCGGCGTTCGCCCCGGTTCTGTTGGACCAGGCGACCAACGTGCAGGCGGTCTGGTCGCCCGATCGGACCCGCATCGCGTTCAGCACCAACCGGGACGGCCAGTTCGAGCTCTACTTGATGGACGCCGACGGCCGGGGGCAGCTGAGGCTCACCCAGGACCCCGGCGCCGATGGGGAGCCCGCCTGGCTCCCGGACGGCAGCGGGCTCGTGTTCTCCTCCAACCGATCCGGGACGAACCAGATCTACCGCATGGCGCCGGACGGGTCGGGGGTTACGGCCCTGACCTCCGGTCCGACCGCCTACGCGCCCGCCGTCTCTCCCGACGGCCGGCGCCTGGCGTTCGTCTCCGCCCGGGAAGGGACGGTGGACCTGTACGTGATGCCCCTCGAGGGCGGCCCCGCCGAACAGGTGACCCGCGGGTCCGAGCGCGAGTCGAGTCCTCGGTTCCTCCCCAACGGACACCTGGTGTGGGTTTCGGCCAAGGCCACGGGCGGGAGCGAGATCCTCCGGTGGGCGGGACCCGGCTCCGCTCCGGCGCCGGTATTGACGAGCGAAACCCCCATCTCCTCGCTCGGCGTCTCGCGCGACGGCCGAGCCATCGCGTACGTGACCGGCCAGTCCGCCGATCCGCGGGGTCGCTCCCGCTTCACGCTGTACCTCAAGGACCTCGACTCCGCGGCGCCGGCCACCGTGGTGCCGACCGGCGCGGAGGAACAGGTCGCGACCCCCTCCTTCTAGACGCTCGGCGTCCGGGGTATCCTTTCCCGTCTCCATGACCGCGCCGCCGGCATGAGGGCCCTCGTCCTGACGGCGCTCGGCGGCCCCGAGCAGCTGGCCGTGCTGGACGTCCCTGACCCGGCCCCCCCGGGACCGGAAGACGTCCTCGTCCGGATCCGCTGCGCCGCGCTGAACCACCTCGACCTGTTCGTGCTGGGAGGGCTTCCCGGCATTCGCTTCGACTTCCCCCACGTGGTTGGCGCCGACGGGGCCGGAGTGGTGGAAGCGGTCGGGAGCGGGGTCCAGGACGTCGCGCCGGGGGACCGGGTGATGATCAACCCCGGCCTCTCGTGCCACCGGTGCGAGGTGTGCCTCGCGGGCGAGCACTCACTCTGTGCCACGTACGGACTCCTGGGCGAGCATGCTCCCGGAACCGCAGCCGAGCGGCTGGTGGTGCCGGCGCGGAACCTGGCGCGGGTGCCGGACGGCATGCCCTGGGACCAGGCCGCGGCGTTCTCCCTCGCCACCCTCACCGCGTGGCGGATGCTGGTCGGGCGGGCGCGCATCCGCGCGGACGAGACGGTGCTGATCTGGGGCATCGGCGGCGGGGTCGCCCAGGCGGCGCTCCAGGTCGCCAAGCTGCACGGCGCACGGGCCATCGTCACCAGCTCCTCGGACGCGAAGCTCGAGGCGGCCCGGACCCTCGGGGCGGACGACACGGTGAATCACGCCCGGGAGGACGTGCCCAAGACGGTGCGCCGCCTCACCGGCGGCAGGGGCGCACAGGTCGTGGTGGACAACGTCGGCGAGGCCACCTGGAAGGACTCCCTCCGGTCCCTCGCTCCGGGCGGGCGACTCGTGACCTGCGGCGGGACCTCCGGACCGATGGTCGTGACCGACGTGCGGAAGCTCTTCTGGTACCAGTGGACCATCCTCGGGTCCACGATGGGCAGTCACGAGGAGTACCGTCAGATCGTGCGGCTCGCCGAGCGGGGGCTCCTCCGGCCCCGGGTGGACAGCGTCGTCCCGCTCGCCGAGGCGCCCAGCGCGTTCACGCGGCTCCAGGAGGGAGCCCAGTTCGGCAAGATCGTCATCGAGGTCACGACATGAGCGATTTCATCGAGCGCCTGCGCTACGGGGCGAGCGAGGTGGGGGCGATCCTCCCGGCGGTCATCGCCGCCGTCGTCCTGCTGGTGGTGGGCTACTTCCTGGCGCGCCAGGTACAGCGATGGGTGGCGCGGGTCCTGAAGCGGATGAACTTCAACCGGATGGCGGAGGCGGGCGGCCTCACCGAGGTGGTCGAGCGGGCCGAGCCCAACCTGAGCCCGGCGCTCGCCGTGGGGAAGCTCGTGTTCTGGCTCGTGATGCTGGTGGTGATCCTGCTCGCCAGCACCGCCCTGGGCCTCGAGAGCATCAACGAGATGTTCGGCGCGATGCTCACCTTCATCCCGACGCTCATCGCCGGCATCGTCATCATGCTCCTCGGCCTGATCGTGGGGGAGTTCGTTCGCGGGCTCATCCTGGCGTCCGCCGGTGGAGTGGGCCTGGGTGGGGTCACCACCCTCGCCCGGGTCGCGAAGGGGATGGTGATCCTGATCGCGTTGTTCATGGCGCTGGAGCAGGTGGGCGTGGCCGGCGAGATCGTGACGGCCGCCTTCACCCTGATCCTCGGGGCCGTGGCTCTCGCGGTCGGGATCGCGTTCGGGCTGGGCAACCGAGACCTGGCCGGGGAAGTGACCCGGCGGTGGTACGAGGAGGGTCGGGCGCGGGACGAGGCCGCCCGCCGGACGTCGAAGGAAGAGCCCCCGCCCGCGGCGTGACCCGGGCCGCCCGCTAGGGCTCTGGCGCGGGGGCGGGCAGAGGCGCCTGGAGGAGGCGGTGCCCGTCGGGCGTGTGCTCGGCCACCAGGACCGCCTCGCGGCCGGCCGCCACCAGCCGGCCCCAGGTCACCAGCCGCACCATCCGGGTGAGGCGCCCCCGCCGGTCCACCACGTGATAGACGCGGACCGAGTCGGTGATGTTCCGGCTCTTCTGCAGCCAGACGTTGCCTTCGGGATCGGTGAAACCGGCGTCGAACGCCGGCTTCACCGGCGAGATCGGCAGCCGATCCGCCGTGCTCCGCTGCCCCGGCGGGAACCGCTGGAGGAAATGCTCCCGGTCCGCGGTGGTGATGGTGAGCGCCGGGTCCGGGAGGGTCTGGCCCACCGTGCGCTCGCCGCCGGCA
>JBFIUJ010000123.1:0-8036 GCA_041607595.1 Gemmatimonadales bacterium
ACATGGCGACCGCGCCCCATTGACGTCCGGGTCGGCCCTTCCAATGATATGACCGGGCACCGTGGCCTTCGGTGACCGGATCTTCAACACCACCAGTCGAAGCACGAAGGAGCAGGAGCGGCAGCGCTGCCATCGGAGCCGCGGTCCCCGACGGGGCTCGGGTGTGGCCGCCATCGTTCGTCCGGCTCCGAGCGAGGTGTATCGTCGTCGTCCGTGTCGTCCGACCTTTTGCCCTGGGGAGCCACACCGTATGCCTGTCTCGCGCCGACTCATCGCCGGTCTTCTCTTCCTCACCGCCGCCTGCGTCTCGGAATCCCCGGTCGAGCCCTCCGGACCCGCCCTGGCCGCCGGGGCCCTCGGCGACCGCTACATCGTCGTCCTGAAGGACCACGTGGCCGACGTGGCCGGCGTGGCCGGCCGGCACGGCGCGGCTCCCGACCTCGTGTACCAGCGCGCCCTCCGCGGATTCTCGGCGGTCATGCCCGCCCGGATGGTGGATGCGCTGCGGTCCGACCCCAACGTCGCCTTCGTGGAGAAGGACCAGCCGATGTATGCCACCGCCCAGACCATCCCCTACGGGATCACCAAGGTCGGGGCGGACGTCTCCTCCACCCAGGCCGGGAACGCGTCCGGGGCCGTCTCCAACGTGAACGTCTACATCATCGACACCGGTGCGGACACCCGGCACGGGGATCTGAACGTCGTCCGCCACGTGAGCTTCGCCGGCAGCAATAGGGATTGTCACGGGCACGGCACCCACGTGGCCGGCACCGCCTCGGCCAAGGACAACACCCAGGACGTCGTGGGCGTGGCCCCCGGCGCCCCGATCACCGCGGTGAAGGTGCTCAACTGCTTCGGCAGCGGCTCCACCAGCGGGGTGATCCAGGGGATCGACTGGGTGACCGCCAACCGGGTGCTGCCGGCCGTGGCCAACATGAGCCTGGGCGGCGGGACCAGCGACGCCCTCGACCAGGCGGTGCGGAACTCGGTCGCCGCCGGAGTCTTCTACGCCGTGGCCGCCGGCAACGACGGGGTGGACGCCTGCAACCAGTCCCCGGCGCGCGCCGGGGCAGGGACGAACAACGGGATCATGACGGTGGCGGCGACCGACGCGAACGACGTCGAGGCCTCGTGGAGCAACTACGGCCCGTGCGTGGATGTCTGGGCCCCGGGCGTGAGCATCCTGTCCACCAAGCGGAACGGCGGGACCACGACCATGAGCGGCACCTCGATGGCCTCGCCCCACGTGGCCGGCGGCGGCGCGCTCTATCTCTCGGGCAACACCGGCGCCAGCCCGACCGCAGTCGAGGCGGCACTCCGGAGCGCCGCGCAGACCACGGGCACGACGTCCAAGGACGGCGCGGCGATCAAGCGCCTCTGGGTGGGCGGCTTCTAGCCGTCCGTCGCGACGCTCGCTCGACTCGGCAGACCCTCCGGGCCTCGCGGCCCGGGGGGTTTCCGTTATCTTGGCCGACGCCCTTGTCGAGGAAGCGACCGATGCGAGTGGGTTTCGTAGGACTCGGGGCGATCGGCCGCCCGATGGCGGCCCGCCTCGCGCGCGCGCACGACCTCACCGTGTGGAACCGCACCCGCGCGGTCGCCGAAGCGTTCGCCGCGGAACACGGCGCGGCGTGCGCGGAGACGCCCCGGCAGGTGGCCGAGGCGTCCGAGGTCGTCCTGACCTGCCTCCCGAACTCCTCCCAGGTGCTGGATGTGCTGGAGGGGCCGACGGGCCTGGCCGCGGGGCTCGCGCCCGGGACCCTGCTGGTGGACTCCACCTCGGGCGAGCCGGCCGCGTCCCGGGAGATCGCCCGGCGACTCGCCGACCAGGGGGTCGGCTTCGCGGACGCGCCGGTCAGCGGGGGCACCAACGGGGCGGAGGCCGGGACGCTCACCGTGATGGTCGGCGCCGAGCCCGAGGTGTTCGCCCGGGCCGAGCCGGTGCTGCGGGCCTTCGGCAGCGAGGTCGTGCACCTCGGGCCGGTCGGCGCCGGGCATGCCATGAAGGCCGTCAACAACGCGCTGCTCGCCCTCAATATCCTCGCCTTCGCGGAAGGGGCCACCGCGCTGGTCCGGGCCGGCGTGTCCGCGGGCCGCGCGGTGGAAGTGCTGAACGCCTCGAGCGGCCGCTCCTTCGTGAGCGAGCACCTGGTGCCGGCGCGGGTGCTGACCGGCGCCTATCCCAACACCTTCCGCCTCGCGCTCCTCGCCAAGGATGCCGGCATCGCGGTCGACCTGCTCGAGTCGCTCGGCCTGCCCGGGCCGCTCTTCCGGATCGCGGCGGAGGAGTGCCGCCGGATCCAGGCACTGGTGGGCGACGAGGCGGACTACATGGAGCCGATCCGCGTGGCCGAGCAGGCGGCGGAGGTCGAGATCCGCGGATGAGCACGATACCCTTGCCGCGGCCCGCGGTGCCGCGCACCTTCGAGGGCGAGGAGGGAACGCGCCATGAGTGAGTGGTCCCAGAGTACGGAGCGGATGCAGGCCGAGGTGAGGCTGGTGGACGGCGTGTCCCTGCAGGGAGAGCTCCACCTGCAGGGGCGGGTCTTCCACCACACCGGTCCGGAGTCGCCGGTCGAGCTGCTGAACCGTCCCGAGGCGTTCATCCCGCTCTCGACGCCGAACGGCATCGTCTTCGTGGCCAAGGCCCAGGTGATGATGGTCGTGTGTCCCCCCGTGTCGGCGGTGCCGGACCCGGAGCGGCTCTCCGTCGCCAAGCTCATCGGGCTCGATGTCGTCATGCACGGGGGGGTCGAGGTGAAGGGCTGGGCGACGCTCGAGCTGCCGCCCCCGCGGGCGCGCACGCTGGACTTCCTGAACGGCCCCGAGCCCTTCTTCGCGATCTCGACCGACGACGACTACCGGGTCCTCAACCGCGCGCTGGTCCGGCTCGTCCGGCCGCTCGACTGAGCTCGCCCGTGGCACGACTCGACCGCTTCATCCAAGTCCTCTACGACCAGAGCGCCGACAGCCTCACCCTCGTCGCGGGGGAGCCGGCGGCGCTGCTCATCGATGGCGCCCACAAGCCCATCACGCGCGACCCGCTGACCGTCGCCCAGATCCTGGGACTGCTGAAGGAGATCGCCCCGCCCGAGGTGGGCCAGCGGATCAGCCCCTCGTCCGAAGCTTCGTTCGAATACCGCGGGCCGCCGGGGCTGGTGTCGGTGGATCTCCGGCCGGGTCGCAACGGCTGCACCGCGATCCTGCGGCGGGAGACCGCCGCTGCGGGCGCCGCGAGCAGGGGCGCGGACGTGAGCGGCAGCCGGGCGGAGGTCGATCGCCTCCTCCGGCTCCTGGTCGAATCGGGGGGCTCGGACCTCCACCTGCGGACCGGCGAGCCGCCCATCCTGCGCGTCTCCGGGCACCTGGAGCGCCAGGAGGAGGCCCCGATCGAAGCGGCCAAGCTCGAGGCCATGCTGCTCGGCATCATGCCGGAGGAGGACCGCGGCAAGTACCTGGACACCGGAGACGTAGACTGGGCCTACGAGCTCCCGGGCGTCGCCCGTTTCCGGGCCAATGCGGGGCGGGAGCGACGGGGCCCGCTCGCCGTCTTTCGCGTGATTCCCGCGAAGATCCTCACCTGCCAGGAGCTCGCCGTCAGCAAGGAGGTGCAGGCGCTCTGCGGCCTCACCAAGGGGCTCGTCGTGGTGACGGGCCCCACCGGCTCGGGCAAGTCCACCACGCTGGCGGCGCTGGTGGACCACATGAACAAGACGCGCCCGGACCACATCCTGACGATCGAGGACCCGATCGAGTTCGTCCACCAGAGCAAGTCCTGCCTGGTCACGCAGCGTCAGGTCGGGCCCCACACGAAGTCCTTCAAGGCCGCGCTCCGGGCCGCCCTCCGCGAGGACCCGGACATCGTGCTCGTGGGCGAGATGCGGGACCTCGAGACGGTCTCCATCGCGATCGAGACGGCGGAGACCGGGCACCTGGTCTTCGGCACGCTCCATACGACCACCGCCGCGTCCACGATCGACCGCATCATCGACCAGTTCTCCGCGGACCGGCAGGCCCAGGTGCGGGTCATGCTGTCGGAGTCGCTCCGCGGGGTGGTGGCCCAGGTGCTGTGCCGGAAGATCGGGGGCGGGCGAGTCGCCGCGCGGGAGATCCTGCTCACCACGCCCGCGATCTCCAACCTGATCCGCGAGGGAAAGACCTTCCAGATCCCGTCGATCATGCAGACCAACCGTCGCCTCGGCATGGTGACCCTCAACGACGCCCTGATGGAGCTGGTGGACGCCAAGCTGGTCGAGCCCGGCGAGGCCTACGCCAAGGCGGCCGAGAAGGCGAGCTTCGCGGCTGCCCTCAAGGCCAAGCGCCACGACACCTCGTTTCTCGCCGAGGCATGAGCGAGGCATCCGAGGGCGGCCGCGCACCGATCCTCGTGCTGGTCGAGCCCCAGGACATCGTCAACATCGCGAGCGCCGTCCGGGTCGCCAAGAACTTCGGCCTGGACGGCGTTCGGCTGGTCCAGCCGGCGATGTTCGACCCGTATCGGATCGAGGGCATCGCCCACAACACCGCAGACGTGGTCGACCGGATCACGATTCACGACACCCTCGATGCCGCACTCCAGGACGTCGTCTTCAGCGTCGCCCTCACCGCCCGAGAGCGGGCCGCCAAGCGGACCACCCTGCTGCCGCGTGAGGCGGCGGATCTTCTCGACGAGCGGGGGGAAGAGGGGCCCGTCGCGATCGTCGCCGGGCGAGAGGACAAGGGCCTCACCAACGCGGAGCTGGACTTCTGCCACGCGCTGGTCGTGATCCCCACCAACCCGGAGCACAAGTCGCTGAATCTCGCCCAGGCCGTGGCGATCATGTCCTACGAGACCTGGATGGCCCGCACCGGGGGACGGCGGCGGGCCAAGCGGCCCCGCCGAACGGCCCCGCCCGCGACCGCCGAGCAGCTGGAGTGGATCTTCGCCGACTGGACCCGCGCCCTGTGGGCCATCGACTTCTTCAAGACCCGCCGCTCGGAGGCGGTCATGCGGTCGTTCCGGGAGATCTGCTACCGGGCCGCCCTCGACGGCCGGGAGGCCACGCTGGTGCGCGCCATGGGCATCGAGGTGGTGCGCTTCCTCGAGCGGCAGGGACTGCCGGTTGCGCCCCCGCCGACGAACGGCGAGGACCCCTCGGACGCATAGCGCATCGAGATCCTTCCCCGCATTCGCCTACCTCCGGGCGTAACGATTCGTTGCGTCCAGTAACGAATCGTCCCACGCCCCGGCCCCCACGCTCGCCGCCCGTTTCCCCCAAACCCCTCCCTGACAACGTGTTGGTGTGATTCGCCTCGGAGGCATGCCGCCTGCCTCTCCGCCTGACTGTCGCATCAACCGCACCTGACCCGATCGGGAGTTCGTCCCGACCCTGAATCCTCCGAGGGGGAATCTGGCTCTCCTGGTGAGTCGCCACACGATCACCGCCATCCACGAGGAGGCTCTCCCATGCTGGCCAGGCTCCTTCCCCGAAACGAGCACATGGTCGATCGCGCGTTCCGCATCCTACTGGGCCTCGCCCTGCTGGCGCTGGCGTTCACCGGTCCGAAGACCCCGTGGGGGCTCGTGGGACTCGTCCCCCTGGCCACGGGCCTCCTGGGCAGCTGCCCGCTGTACACCCTGTTTGGGATCAGCACTTGCCGCCTGACGAGCTCCTGAATCCGACGGACGCCGATCTGCTGCGGCGCAGCGCGAGCGGCGACACCGACGCCTTCGACGCCTTCGTGCAACGCCACCAGGCCGCCGTCTTTCGCTACCTGGGCAGCGTGGCCAACGATCCGGCTGATGCGGAGGACGCGATGCAGGAGGCCTTCCTCTCGGCGTGGAAGGGTGCGGCGGGGTTTCGGGGCGAGTCGTCCGCCCGCGGCTGGATCCTCACCGTCGCCCGCCACGCGCTGTCGCGACAGCATCGACGCCGCGCCGGGGAGCCGGCCGAATTCGTGCCGCTCGACCGGCTCGGCCTCGAGGCGGGCTGGGGCAGCGCGGACACGCCGGAGGACGCCTTCGCGCGGATGGAAGAGCGGGCGATCGTCGCCGAGGTTCTCGGTGGGCTCAGCGAGCAGGATCGCGAGATCCTGATCCTGCGAGACCTCGAAGGGCTCTCGGGGCGTGCGGTTGCCGAGGCGCTCGGCGTCGGGGTGCCGGCCATGAAGAGCCGGCTGCACCGCGCGCGCCTGCGCCTGCTCGCGGCGGGGAAGGAGGTGCTGCGTGCCGGAGCTTGATCGGATCGTCGCCGGCCTGCGGTGCCGTGAGGTGCTGGCCGACCTCTCCGACTTCCTGGACGAGGAGTTGCCGGTGGGGCGCACCGAGCAGATTCGCGCCCACCTGCGCGGCTGCGACTGGTGCGAGCGGTTCGGCGGCGAGTTCGCCGGGATGGTGGCCCGCTTCCGTCGAGCCCTGGCGCAGGCGGACGCGTTGGAGCCCGGTGTGGAGCGGCGGCTGCACGAGCGGCTCCGGCGAGAGATCTCCCCGGGCCGGTGAGGAGCATCCGTGAGGGCTCGACCCTGCTGACCTCAGGCCCCGCGGCGGGCCAGGGGAAGCGCAGGAGGGACCGCGCCCTCGAACGTAGGCGAGCCGAGAGCTGCGAGGAGAACCGATGGCGCGACGATTGATGGTGGGGGCAGCGTTTGCGGCCCTAACGGCGTGTGGTGGTGGGGGGGCGGCGGATCGGACCGGGCCGGATCCGGCAGGGGTCGGAGCGGTGACCGTGTCGCCGATCAGTGTGGCCATCGCGGTCGGGGGCACGTATCAACTGACCGTGTCCGTCACCGACGCCTCGGGCGTGCCCGTGGGCAACATGCCCCTGGTCTACGGGACCAGCGACCCGGCGATCGCCACGGTGAGTCCGAGCGGCCTCGTGACCGCGGTCGGGGTGGGGGCCGCCACAATCACCGTCGCGGTGACCGATCAGGGGGTGACCCGCAGCGCGACGTGCAGGGTAACGGTGACGGCGGCCCGGGGTCCGAACGCGGTCGACATGGTCGGGACGAGCTTCGTGCCCCAGAGCCTCACGATTGCCTCGGGGGACAGCGTCTCGTGGCACTTCGCCGGCGCAGTCCACAACGTGACCTTCACCGGTGCCGCGCCGCCGGGCGGGAGCATCCCCGACCAGCAGCCGGGGGTTGCGGTGTCCCGGCAGTTCCCGACCGCCGGGACCTATGCCTACGAGTGCACCCGCCACAGCGGCATGACGGGGCAGGTGCTCGTGCAGTCCGGCGCCCCGCAGAACTTCAGCGCCCTGCGCGTCACGCCGACTACGCCCTCGATCGCGCTCGGAGGGAGGGTCCAGCTCAGCGCGACGCCGCTGGACCAGAACGGCACGCCGATGGCCGGGCTGCCAGCCCCCGGCTTCACCAGCGGCGCGCCCGACGTGGCCGCGGTGGGACCGGCCGGGCTCGTCACCGGCGCCAGCGCGGGCACCGCCGTGATCACCGCGTCCCTGAGCACCTCAGGCGTCACCCATACGGCCACGGCCACGGTCACCGTCACCGTCCCCCAACCCGGATCGGTGACGGTGACCACGCCCGATAACACCTTCAGTCCGCCGACGGTGACCATCACCGCCGGCGGCACGGTCACCTGGCAGTTCAGCGGCTCGACCCACAACGTGACCTTCACCGGCACCGCCCCGGCGGGGGGCAACATCCCGGACCAGGACCCCGGCAACGCGGCCTCCCGCCTCTTCGCCGCGGCGGGCACCTACGGCTACGCCTGCACCCGGCACAACGGGATGACGGGGCAGGTCGTGGTCCAGGCTGGGGGGCCACAGACCTACAGCTCCCTCACGCTCGAGCCGGCCGCGGTCTCCGTCGGCGTCGGCGGTACGACGCAGCTCACGGCCACGCCGCGCGATCAGAACGGGCTCCCGATCGCCGGGCTCCCGGCGCCTACCCTCGGGTCGACCGATACGTCGGTCGTGACGGTGAGTGCCACCGGGCTCGTGACCGGGGTAGCCCCGGGCACCGCCCGGGTCATCGCCTCGCTGATGGCCTCCGGCGCGATCCACGCCGACACCTCGACCGTCACCGTGACCGTCGCC
>JBFIUJ010000124.1:0-8017 GCA_041607595.1 Gemmatimonadales bacterium
CCCCGCACCCGCCCGTCCGCCACCGCCCGATAGTCCCAGCGGTCCCCCCGGGTGATCTCCCGGAAGTCGAACGGCTCGCTCGACGCGATGGCGAAGACGTAGCCCACCCCGGGCGGGTCATCCACCGTGAAGGCGTGGGCATCCCGCCGGCCGAGCACCTCGAGCGTCCGCCCACCGCGCGTCCAGGTGTCCTCCCACGGCTCGTTGGGAAAGAGGATCCGGACGCGCCCGTCCGTGTCCAGGCGGATGACCGTCAGATGGAACGCACGCTCGGTCCGCACGAAGACCCGCACCCGATCCCCCCGGGCGTAGGGATCCTCGTCCCGCTGGGTCCAGATCGTCACGAGGGGCTCGGCGCCATGGCGCCACGCGGCCGCCCGGTCCATCGCGCGCGCCAGCGGTGCGGGCACCCCGGCCCCCAGCGCCAGCGCCAACCCCAGCGTGCCGATCATCGATCCTCCCGGGTTCGTCGCTCCATGCTCCCCGGGGAGGGGCAGGGCGCGTGCCAAGGGTGGGGCATGACCGTAAGTGGTTCTCTGGGGAACACTTGTGCTTGCCGGACTGAGGCGGCACCCGCGTCGCCTGTCCCTGCCGGGAGACGCGGATGGAGAGCGTTGACTCTCCCTGGGCACTCCGATACGTTGCGGCCCCGATGACCGTCCCGACCGCCAACCGCAGCCGCCTCGATCTCCTCGATCCGCTGGAGGTGTCGCGGCTCGGCGGCCTGGAAGTCACCACGGACGAGGTGGTCGAGGGCTTCCTCGCCGGGCTCCACCGCTCGCCCCGCCGGGGGTTCTCGGTCGAATTCGCCGAGCACCGGATGTACCAACCCGGCGACGACCTCCGGTACGTGGACTGGAAGCTGCTGGGCAAGAGCGACCGTTTCTACGTAAAGCAATTCGAGGAAGAGACCAACCTCCGGGCCATGATCGTGTGCGACGCGAGTCGCTCGATGGCCTGGACCGGCTCGCCCGAGACCCTGCTGCCCAAGCTGGCCTACGCCCAGCGGCTGATCGCCGCCCTCGCCCTCATCCTGCTGCGTCAGCGCGATGCGACCGGCCTCATCACCTTCGACGATCGCGTCCGCTCGGTGATCCCCCCCCGGGCGCGGACGCCCCACTGGCGGGCGCTGCTGCGCGAGCTGTCGGAGCTGCAGGCCGGCGAAGGCACGGCGGCGGAGCCGGCCCTGCGCCAAGTGCTGAGCCACCTCCGCCGGCGGGGTCTCGTGGTGTTCGTGTCGGATCTCTTGCTCGACCGCGAGGCCGCGCTTCGGGCGCTGATGTTCCTCCGGCACCGGGGGCACCAGGTGATGGTGTTCCACATCATGGACCCCGGCGAAGTGCGGCTGGCCGGTCCGCCCGAGGCCCGGTTCGAGGATCCTGAAACCGGAGACGCCGTCGTGCTCCGCCCGCGCGACTGGGCCGCGGTCTACCAGGAGACGGTGGCGGCCGTGGTCTCGGGCTGGCGGCTGGCCTGCCGACGGGAAGGCATCCAGTACCATCGGGTGACGACCGACACGCCCTTCGGCCTCGCGCTGCGGGAGGCCTTGGGCCGGCCCTCGGGCCTCGCGTGATCAGCTTCCTCCATCCATGGATGCTGCTCGGGCTCGCGGCGGCCGCGGTGCCCGTCCTCCTGCATCTCGTCCAACGCCGCCAGCCTCCGACCGTGCTCTTCCCCGCCGTGCGGTACCTGGTGGCGACGACGCAGGAGCACCAGCGCCGGCTCAAGCTCAGGAACCTGTTGCTGCTCCTGCTGCGCACCCTGCTGATCGTCGTGCTGGTGCTCGCCGCGTCGGCCCCGACCATTCCCCAGGCGGGGGTGCCCGGCCACGCTCCGTCCGCCATGGTCGTGGTGGTGGACAACTCGCCGAGCAGCGCGGCGATCGTGGACGGGATTCCCCGCTTGGATGTGCTGCGAAACGCCGCCCGGGCCGCGCTCGTCCGGGCGACGGCCGAGGACGATCTCTGGCTGCTCACCGCGGACGGATCCCCACGGCGAGAGACCCGGGCCGCGCTGGGGTCCATGCTCGACAGCCTGGCCGTGTCGCCCCGCCGGCTCGATCTCGGCCTGGCGCTCGACGTCGCGGATGCCATCCTCCGGGCGCAGCCGAAGCCGGGCCAGGTGATGCTCTTCACCGATCTCCAAGCCACCGCCGTCACCCCGTCGTCCGTCACGACGCCGGTCACCGTGGTGCGCCCGACCGAGACCGTCGCCGGCAACGTCGGGATCGGTGACGTGGCCCCGAGCCCGCTGCCCTGGAGCGTGGACGGGGGACGGATCCGGATCACGCTCGCGGGCGATTCCACACGGCAGGTGCCGGTTTCGGCCCGCATCGGCCCACGGCCACCGCGTCAGGCCCTGGGCGGGCCGTCGGTTCCGGTGGAGCTCGCGCTCGCCGCGCCGGGGCCCGGGTGGTGGGCGGTCCGGGTGGATCTCGCGCCCGACGAGCTGCGCTCGGACGACGCGGCCGAGGTCGCGGTGCGGGTCGCGCCGGTCGCCGCGGTCCGCTGGGACACCACGGATCGCTATGTGTCCGCGGCCGGGGAGGTCCTGGAGCGGAACGGGCGCATCCGACGGGGAGACGAGGTGACGCTCGGGACGCTGGGCCGGGGGGCGTCGGTCCTCCAGCCTCCGACCGATCCCGCCCGCCTCGGCGCGCTGAACCGCGCGCTGGAGCGGCGTGGCGTGGGATGGCGCTTCGGTGGGCTGGTGGAGGGGGCCGAGGCCACTGACTCCAGCGCCCTCCTCGACGCCGAGCGGGTGAGCCGCCGCTACGCGCTCGAGCCGGTCGGGAGCGGGCGCACCGGGGTCGTCGCCACGGTGGGCGGCGGCGCGCCCTGGGTCGTGCGTGGCGCAGGCGTGGTCCTCCTGGGGAGCCGGCTCGATCCCGAATGGACGTCGCTCCCGGTCTCCGCCGCCTTCATGCCGTTCTTGGACGCCCTGCTCAACCGCATCGCTCGAGGGGAGCTCGCCTCGCTGACCGCGTCCCCCGGCACTCCGACCCCGTTGCCCGACGCGGTCGGCACGGTCGTGCGGGAGGGCCGCCGGTGGTCCGTCGAAGGCGGCGCGTCCTTCGTCCCGGTCGCCACGGGCGCCCACTACCTCCTCGCGGGCGGCGACACGGTGGGCACGCTGAGCGTGATCACCGACCCACGCGAGTCGGTGCTCGGGCCCGCGACCGATCGGGCCGTCCGGCGGCTGTGGGCCGGAGCGCGGGTCGTGGCTCCGAGCGAGGCCGGGGACGAGGCGTTCACCACAGGAGCGCGTGGGGACCTCCGGGGACCGCTCCTCTGGATGGCCCTCGTCCTGGGCCTGGCGGAGGTCGGCCTGGCGGCCTCGCGGGGGAGGGCCCGGTGACCCTGCGGACGGTGGTGGACGCCTTCGGGCGCACCCCGGTCGCCGGCCGTCTGGCGGAGCGCCTTCCCGCGCGGGGGGCGGTGCTGGCGCTCGAGGGTCTGCCCGGGTCGAGCGCCGCGGTGATGGTGGCCTGGCTCGCCCAGCGCGATGCCCAGCGGGTCCTCGTCGTGATCGCCCCCAATCCGACCGACGCCGAGCGCTGGCTCAACGACCTGGGACATCTCACCAACCTGCCGTCCGCGCTCTATCCCCAGCGGGAGGCGCTGGGCGAGGACGAGCACCATTACGAGATCGCCGGGGAGCGGGTCGAGACCCTCGAGGCGCTGATCCACGGACGAGTGCGGATCCTGGTGACCACCGCCCGGGCCACCGCCGAGCGGACCCTGGTGCCCGCGGCGTTGGAGCGGGCGACGCTGACCTTGGCGGCGGGGTCGGGATCCCCGACCCTCTCGGAGGCCGCGGCGGCGTTGGAGAAGATGGGGTACGCCCGCGTCCCCACCGTCACCGAGGTGGCCGAGTACAGCGTGCGGGGCGGGATCCTGGACGTGTACGGGTTCGGCATGGCGGGCCCCGCGCGGTGTGAATGGTGGGGGGACGCGATCGCGACGCTGCGCGGATTCGACCTCAGCACCCAGCGCTCCGGGGCGGAGCTCACGGCGGTCTCGGTCCTGCCGGTCAGCACCGGGCCGGCGCGCGAGGTCGTGGGGGCGACGCCGGTGCGGACCACGCTGCTGGAGCTGCTGCCCGCCGAGGCCCTAGTGGTGGAGGCCGAGGCGCCGGCCATCGCGGAGGAGGTGCATCGCGCCTGGCATGAGGCCTCCCACCATCTCGAGGTCGCGCGCCGCCTGGGGGAGGACGTTCCGGGACGGGAGGAGATCTTCACCGACCCGGAGGCCTGGGATCGGCAGCGCCGGGCGTTCCCCCGGCTCCAGGTGGGTCCGTTGGAGCCGTCGTCCTCGTCGAGGCTGCAGATGGGATTCCTGCCCCCGGAGCGGGTGGACCGCGACCTTCGGGCGCTGCGGTCGCTGCTCGCGGGGGGCACGCCGACGATCATCCTGTGCGACAACGAGGGGCAGCTGGAGCGCCTGGACGAGCTGCTGAGCGACGGCCGGTCCGGCGGCCCGGGCGCCACGCTGGCGGTCGGTGCGCTGGAGGGCGGCTTCGTCCTGCCCTCGCTGCGGGTGCTGACCGACCACGAGATCTTCCGGCGGCCGCGGCGGCTGCGTCGGGCTCGGCGCTATCTCGAGGCGGCGGCGGGATGGACGACGGGCGCGCTCGCGGCGGGCGACTACGTCGTCCACCTCGACCACGGGATCGGGGTCTATCGCGGCATCGACACGATCACCGTCGCCGAGAGCACGCTCGATGTCGCCGTCGTGGAATACGAGGGAGGCGACCGGCTCAACGTCCCGCTCTACCGGCTGGACCAGATCGAGCGCTACCGCTCGGGTGGGGACGACGGGGACCGTCCCCCACCGCGCCTCCACCGGCTCGGGGGCCGGAGCTGGCAACGGGTGCGGGACAAGGCCCGGCAGGCGATCCAGCGGATGGCCGCCGAGCTGCTGGACCTCTACGCCCGGCGCCGGGTGGCGTCCGGCTTCTCCTTCCCTCCGGACGCGAAGTGGCAGCGGGAGCTGGAGTCCAGCTTCCTCTACGAAGACACGCCGGACCAGCGTCGGGCCACCGACGAGGTGAAGCTGGACATGGAGCGGGCGGTGCCCATGGACCGGCTGTTGGTGGGGGACGTGGGGTACGGCAAGACCGAGATCGCGGTGCGCGCGGCCTTCAAGGCGGTGCAAGCCGGCAAGCAGGCCGCGGTCCTGGTGCCGACGACGATCCTCGCCGAGCAGCACGGCCGGACGTTCACCGAGCGCCTGGCGGACTATCCGGTACGGGTGGAGGTGCTCTCCCGCTTCCGCACGGCGCGGGAGCAGAAGGCGGCCCTGGAGCGCCTCGCCGCGGGCGCGACCGACATCGTGATCGGGACCCATCGGCTGCTCTCGCAGGACGTCGCGTTCAAGGACCTGGGCCTCCTGGTGGTGGACGAGGAGCACCGCTTCGGGGTCAAGCACAAGGAGCGGCTCAAAGCGCTCAAGCTCGCGGTGGACGTGCTGACCCTGACCGCCACGCCGATCCCGCGGACCCTTCACCTGTCGCTCGCCGGCCTGCGGGACCTGACCCGCATCGAGACGGCGCCGCGCGACCGCTCGGCGGTGCTGACCTTCGTGGAGCCGTGGGACGACGGGCTGCTCGAGGAGGCGCTGGCCCGGGAGCTCGATCGCGGCGGGCAGGCCTTCGTGGTCCACAACCGGGTCGAGACCATCGAGACCATCGCCGCCCGGGTGCGGCGGCTGGCGCCGCGGGCCCGGGTCGGCGTCGCCCACGGCCAGATGCCGGCGGCGGGGCTGGACGAGGTGATGCGGGGGTTCGTGTCGGGGGTGATCGACATCCTCGTCTCCACGATGATCGTGGAGTCGGGACTGGACGTGCCCAACGCCAACACCATGGTGGTCCACGACGCGCATCGGTTCGGGCTGGCTCAGCTCTACCAGCTCCGAGGCCGGGTCGGCCGGAGCCATCGGCGGGCCTACTGTTATCTTCTAGTGCCCGACGTGATGGACGCCGAGGCGGAGGACCGCCTCAAGGTGCTGGAGCATCACGCCGACCTGGGGGCGGGGTACCGGATCGCCCTCAAGGACCTCGAGCTCCGGGGGGCGGGCAACCTCCTCGGGGCCGAGCAGTCGGGGCACGCGCATGCGGTGGGGTTCGACCTCTACCTCCGATGGCTGGAGGAGACGGTGCACGCCATGCGGGGGGCCGAGACCAACGGGGAAGAGCCGCCCGCGCCCCCCGAGGTGGTGCTGGACCGCCCCGCGCGGCTGCCCGACGACTACGTGGCGGACGACGAGGCCAAGCTCGATCTCTACCGCCGACTGGCGCGGGCCGCGGCACCCGATGAGATTGACCAGCTTCGCGACGAGCTGCGCGAGCGCTTCGGGCCGATTCCGGCCGACGCGGAAGGCCTGTTGGACATGAGCCGGCTCCGGGTCTTGGGCGCCTCGCTGGGCCTGCAGCACGTGCTGGTGCGGGGGGACGAGGCCCGCCTCACGTTCCGCGAGGGGGCCACCCCGAGGCTGGCGGGCCTCACGGCCGCGTTCGACGACGTGCAGCTCGCCGCCCAGGTCCGGCGGGCCGTCCCGCTCTCGCTCAGGTTGGAGCGGCTCGGCGGGGAGCCGCTGGTCCCGACGCTGGTGCGGGCGCTCCGAGCGGTGCGGACGCCCACGTGACGATGAACGCTTTTCTCCGACATGGAGTTGACATGCGCACGATGGTGGTGCTCGCGCTCGCCGCGCTGAGCCTGAACGGGTGCTCCAGCTTCCGGGACATGTTCTCGGCTCATGCGAACGTGGCCGTGGAGGTCGGTGACCAGGCCCTGTCCGCCGAGCAGCTGGCGGACATGATGGTCAAGGCCAAGGGGGTCCGCCTGACGCGGGAGTCCGCGGAGATGGTGGCGAAGATCTGGCTGGACTACACGCTCTTCGCGCAGGCCGTGGCCCGGGGCGAGCTGGTCAACGACTCCGCGGGGATCGCGGAGGCGCTCTGGCCCGAGATCGCCGAGCTGAAGGGGACCTACTGGTACGACACGCTCGCGGCGCGGCGCACGCCGGTCGGCACCGCGGCGGTGGACAGCGCCTACGCGGCGGACGAGGCCCGCGCCCTCCAGCACATCCTCTTCAGCGTCTCGCCCAACGATCCCCAGGAGACGCGGACCGCCGCGCTCCGGAAGGCCGAGTCCACCCTCAAGCAGGTGCGGGCCGGGGCCGACTTCGGCACCCTGGCCGAGCGGCTCAGCCAGGATCCGGGGAGCCAGCGAAACCGCGGGCTGTATCCGCCGGCGCCCCGGGGCCAGTACGTCACCGCGTTCGACAGCGCGGGGTGGCGCCTCGCGCCCGGCGAGGTGAGCGGCGTGGTGGAGACGCCCTACGGCTACCACATCATCCGCCGGCCACCGGTGGACCAGGTGCGGGACGTCTGGGCCGATTGGCTGGCCCGCCAGACGACCCGGGTCCTCGATTCGGCGTACATGGAGGATCTGGCGAAGGCCAACGAGCTGAAGGTGACCTCCGGGGCGGCCAAGCTCATGCGGGCGGCCGTGGCGGACCAGGAGGGCATGCGGTCGTCCCGCAAGGCGCTGGTGAAGTACAGCGGGGGCGCCTTCACGGCCGGCGACTTCCTCCGCTGGATGTCGACGCCGGCGCTCGCGCCGTATGCCGCCCAGTTCAACCAGGTGACCGACGAGCAGGTGGAGCAGCTGGCCAAGGCGCTGGCGACCAACTCCCTGCTCCTGCGCCAGGCCGATTCGGCGGGGATCCGTCTCACCCCGTTGGAGTGGGAAGCGCTCCAGCACTCGTTCCGAGCCTCGGTGGACACGCTTCGCCAGACCATCGGTCTGGACTACGACGTGACCGATTCCTCGGTGGCGGCGGCGGAGCGCTCGAAGGTGGCGGCGCTCAAGGTCGAGCAGTTCTTCGCGGGCCTGATGGAGGGGAAGGCGCGCTACCGGCCCCTGCCGTCCTCCCTCGGGCTGATCCTGCGCGATCGGTCGGACTACGAGATCAACCCGGCGGGCATCGCCCTCGCGGTCGAGCTGGGCCTCGCC
>JBFIUJ010000125.1:0-7998 GCA_041607595.1 Gemmatimonadales bacterium
CCCGCCGCGGCAGCGAGGCGATCTCGGTATCGAAGACCGTCACCGTACCCGCGATGGGCTGCTCCAGCCCCATGGCCAGGCTGCCGAGCGTGTCGACCCCGCTCGTCTCGTCTCCCAGGGCCACGACCGTCCGATGGGCCGGCACGGTGAGGTCGAAGGCGCGCGGCGCCTCGCTGCTCGCTTCGAATCCCCCGAACACGTGGTCCGATGACCCGCGATGGACGACGCGGAGCGTCACGCCGGTGAAGACGAGCGGGGCCGTCACTGCAGGGCGACGAAGAGCGCGCTGGTGATGAAGACGAGCACGATCGACCCCACGGTGCTCCGGATCACCGCCTGCGGGATCTCGGTCGGTCCTCGGCGGACGTCCAGCCCGTGGAAGCACGGCAGGAGGCCCACGATGCTGCCGAACACGAGGCCCTTGAGGACGGTGATGACCAGATCCTGCGTGGTGAGTGTGGCGAGGACGATGCCGAGGTAGCGGACGCCGCTCATGCCCTCGACGCTCACGGCCAGGAACCCGCCGAGCAGCGCCACGACGTCGAAGAGCACGATCAAGACGGTTACCGAGACGATGCTCCCGGTCACCCGCGGGAGGACGAGGTAATGGAACGGATCGATCCCCATCCCCTCCAGCGCCCGGACCTCTCCCATCACCGTGTTGGTCGCGAGCTCGGCGGTGATCGCGGTGCCGCTGCGTCCCACCACCGCCAAGGCGGTGAGCATCGGTCCCAGCTCGCGGACGATGGTCACCACCATGAGCTTGCCGATCAGGTCGGTGGCGCCGACCCGGCCGAGCTCCCGCACCGCCATCGAGATGACGAGGAAGCTCAGGATGCCGCTCAAGAGCACGATCAGCCCCACCGCATCCACGGCCGTGAAGCGCAGCTGGTTCAACAACACCCGCCGGGTCACCGAGCGACCCCCGGCGGACAACGTGGGCATCGTGGCGACCGCCTCGATGGCGAAGCGCGTCAGCGCACCCGTGCGGGTGAGCCGACGCGCGATCGTCAGGAGGAGAGCCGGGTAGCGGGGCCTCACCGGGCGGAGGTCAGGACGGCCTGGCCTTGCGCAGCCCTTCCTGGGCCTCGGCGTACTCCGGGAACACGTCGATCGCCCGCTGGTAGTAGTCGATGGCCTTCGCGGTCTCCCCGCGATCCTGGTAGAGCAACGCCCGGCTGTAGAGGGTCAAGGCCTCGGTCGGCACGTTCCGCGCCTTGGTGGCCTGGGCGACCTCGGTCGGGAGCGGGGGCAGGCTCGTGTCCTTCATGATCTGCTCCGCGACCCCGCGCAGCAACACGAACAGCTCCTTGCGGTCCTTGGGGCCCGCCGAGACGACCTTCAGGATCTCGCTAGTCTCCACGTCCACGATCCGCGCGTCCACCCGGAACTTCCCGTAGAAATCGACGAAGGTGCCCATGATCATGTACCGGGCGCCGACCAGCTTGCCGATCTTGGCCGCGGTGGCGGCGTCCACCCGCCCGTCGCGGGCCAGGTTCTGCTCGTCCACCAGCCGCTGCGTCTCGCTGCGGTCCACCAGGCGGGCCGCCGGGTTCGCGCTCAGCTCGCTGATGAGCATCCCCGGGATCCCGCGCTGGAGCGCCTCGAAGTTCTCCTTGTCCTGCCCGTACGACCCGCCGTTCTCGAACGGAAGGACGGCGATCCCCGGCCGGCGATCCTGGGCGTCCGCCGACGTTGCCGCCGCCACGAGTCCCAGGGCCAGGGCCAGCATCGACAGCCGTCTCATAGGTTGCTCCTCATCAGAGGGTGAGTGTCATGCCTTCTCGAGCGGCGTCCACTTCCAAGGACACCTCCCGGCACTGCGCGTACTCCCGCGCGTCCGCCACCAAGTCGTCGATGGCGTCGTCGCCGTGCTCCGGCTCGTGATGAAACAGCACCAGGCTCCGCACCGCCGCGGCCTGCGCCAGCTCCACCGCCTGCCGGGCGGAGGAGTGCACCCAGCCGGCTCGGGCCGGCAGCAGCTCCTCACTGTACATCCCGTCGTGGACCAACGTATCCACGCCTCGCAGGAACCGTTCCAAGCGGGCGCGCCAGTCGGGGGGGACGCCGTAGCTCCCACCGCTCCCGAGCTCGTTGTCGGTGACGTAGGCCATGCTCGGGCCCCCGGTGAGCGGCACGAGCTTGAAGCCGAGCGTGTTGCCCGGATGGCGCAGGGGGAAGGCCTCCACCCGGAAGCCGTCCACCTCGAAGGCGGAGCCGGTGATCTCGGTCACCGTGAGCTCCGCCGCCAGGGCCTTCAAGGGCACCGGGAACACCACCGGGTCCATCTGACGGTCGAGGATGGCCTCGAGGCCGGCGTTGGCCTGGGCCGCCCCGTAGATGCGGACCACGTTGTTCGCCATGTAGAGCGGCTGGAAGAACGGCAGTCCCTGGATGTGGTCCCAGTGGGTGTGCGACAGCAGGATGTCCGCGGTCATCCGGCCCTCATGCGTCCGCGCGAGCGCATTCCCCAGCGGCCGGATTCCCGTCCCGGCGTCGAGGATCACCAGCTGGTCCGGACCGCCCGCGACCGCAACACACGGCGTGTTGCCCCCGTAGCGCGCGGTGTGCGCGCCGGGTGTGGGGATGGAGCCGCGGGTGCCCCAGAAGGTGACGGTATAGGTCACGGGCACGCATCCACGCTGCGGGAAAGGTGCAGCGAAGGGCGAGCGAAGGCGACGGCCTTCCTCACAATCGAATGGTGACGGGCGTTACTCACGTGCGCCTGGCGGCCGAGCGGAGCGCGGGGCGGTCGGTCAGGGTGATGTCCTTCCGGGTGACCTCGATCACGCCGCGGCCCACCAGCTCGCGCATCGTCCGGGACACCGTCTCCCGGCTGGACCCGATCATCTGGGCGATCGTGTGGTGGGTGAGCTTCCGGGTGATCCGGTCGCCGCCCTCCTCCTCCGCCAGCCGGAGCAGGAGATCCGCCACCCGCCCGTTCACGTCGAGCAGCACCAGCGAGCCGATCTTCTCGTCCGCCCGCCGGAGCCGCCGGGAGAGCTCTCGCATCAGCGAAATCGCCACCTCGGGCGACGCACGCAGCCTGGCCTGGAAGTCCTCCCGCCGCAGCACCAGCAGGGCGGAGTCCTTCATCGCGATCACGTGGGCCGACCGCGGCTCGTCGTCGATCAAGGCCATCTCGCCGAAGAAGTCGCCTTCGCCGAGGACCGAGAGAATCACCTCGCGGCCGTCGTCTCCGATCAGGACGACCTTCACCTGGCCCGAGGCCACCAGGAACAAGGTGTCGCCCTCGTCGTCCTCGAAGACGATCACGCTCCCTCGCGGGTAGGTCCGCTCCCGGAGCAGCTCGCCGAACGCATCGAGCTCCTGATGGGGCAGGCTCGCGAAGAGCGGGACCTTCTTCAGCACCTCGATCATCGAGAGGGCCACGGGTTCGCCTCGGCAAATCGGTGGAAGTGTAGAGAACTACGATACTTGCGGCGTTTCACGGTGTCAATTCGGGCCGGCCGGCCGCCCCGCTGGGCGCCGTGCCGCCTCGGCCGCGTCCGCGCCCTTCCATCGCGTTCCCAACTCGTCTATTTTGAAAGGCTTATGCAACCGCCCGCCGCACCGGCCGGGCGGCCCTGGCGATCGAAGAGCGAGAAGGAGCACCGCCGTGAAGTCCGATCTGCATCCCATCTACCGCAAGGTCACCGCCGTGTGTGCCTGCGGCAACAAGTTCGAGACCCGGTCCACCGCGTCGGACATCCACGTCGAGGTGTGCGCCCTGTGCCACCCCTACTTCACCGGGAAGCAGCGGCTGGTGGATACCGCCGGGCGGGTGGACCGGTTCCGGCGGAAGTACCGCACCACCGAGGCGGACGCCACCCAGGCCTAGCCCATGGACGCCCCACTCCGCCAGGCCATCGCCCGCGCGGAGGAGGTCGCCCGTGAACTGAGCGATCCCGGCGTCGCCCGGGATCCCAAGCGGCTGACGGCCCTCGGCCGGGAGCACCGCCGGCTGGCCCCGCTCGTACACGCGGCGGGCCGCCTGGCCCGGCTCGAGGACGAGCTCGGACAGGCTCGGGAGATGGCCCAGATCGAGGCCGACCCCGAGCTCGTGGCGCTGGCCCAGGTGGACCTGGACCGCCTCCCCGACGAGATCCAGGCGCTCCGGGAGGAGATCCAGGAGCTGCTCGTCCCGCGGGACCCCCTCGACGATCGCGATGCCATCCTGGAGATCCGCGCCGGCACCGGCGGCGACGAGGCGGCGCTGTTCGCCGCGGACCTGCTGCGGATGTACACCCGCTTCGCCGAGCGCCAGGGGCTCACCGTCGAGCCCATCTCGGCCAGCGAGGGCAACGCCGGCGGATACCGCGAGGTGATCGTGGCCGTCCGGGGCGAAGAGGCCTTCGGTCGGCTCCGCCGGGAGTCCGGCGTGCACCGGGTCCAGCGGGTCCCCGCGACCGAGTCCCAGGGCCGCATCCACACCTCGGCGGCCACCGTGGCGGTGCTCCCGGAGGCGGAGGAGGTGGACATCACCATCGAGCCGCAGGATCTGAAGATCGACGTCTTCCGCTCCTCGGGCCCGGGCGGCCAGAGCGTGAACACCACCGACAGCGCGGTGCGCATCACCCACCTGCCCACCGGGCTCGTGGTGAGCCAGCAGGACCAGAAGTCGCAGCTCCAGAACAAGCTCAAGGCGATGGAGGTCCTGCGCGCGCGCCTGCTCGATCGCAAGATCGCCGAGCAAGAGGCCGAGCGGGCCCGCAACCGCAAGGCGATGGTCGGCACCGGCGACCGGTCGGCCAAGATCCGGACCTACAACTTCCCCCAGAGCCGGGTGACCGACCACCGGATCAACCTCACCGCGCACAACCTCGAGGACGTGCTGAGCGGCCGACTCGAGGAATTCGTCGAGGCGCTGCGCCTGGCGACCCGCCAAGAGGCGTTGGGTGTCTGACGTCGCGCGCCTCGGCGGGCTGGTGGACGCGGTGGCGCTCCGCCTCCGGGAGGCCGGCCTCCCCGCACCGCGGCGGGAGGCCGTGCGGCTGGTCGAGGATCTGGAGCGCCTGGCCCCCGGGGAAGCGTTGGTCCGGCCCGAGCGGCCGGTGGAGGGTGTCCGGGCCCGCGCGGCGCTTCGCGCGGCGGCGCGCCGGGCGGCCGGCGAGCCGCTCGCCTACGTGACCGGCCAGATCGGGTTCCGCCGGCTCACGCTCCGCACCGACGCCCGGGCCCTGATCCCCCGGCCGGAGACGGAAGGGCTCGTGGAGCACGCGCTCCGGCTCGCCGCCCGGGGCCGGGTGGCCGACGTCGGCACCGGGACCGGCTGCGTGGCCCTGAGCCTGGCGGACGAAGGCGCCTACGAGCTGGTGGTCGGCGTGGATCGCTCCGCTGCGGCGCTCTCCCTCGCCGCGGAGAACGTGCGCGCCACGGGACGCCGCGCCCGGCTTGTGCGCGGGGACCTGGCGCTCCCCCTTCGGGGAGGCGCCTTCGACGTCCTCGTGGCCAACCCGCCCTACCTGAGCGAGGCGGAGCACGCCGCGCTCGACCCGGCCGTGCGCGACTGGGAGCCGGCCCAGGCGCTGGTCGCCGGGGCGGACGGGCTCTGGCACATCGAGCGGCTGCTGGGCCAGGGCCTCGAGGCGGTGCGGCCGGGCGGCGGGATCGCCCTCGAGATCGACGCCGGGCGGGCCGAGGCGGCGGCGCGATGCGCCGCCCGGTTGGGCTGGACCGGAGTGACCATCCACGAAGACCTCTATGGACGCGCCCGCTACTTGGTGGCGCGCAGGAGCGAGGGCGCATGATCTGGGAAAAGGCACAGGAGCTGGGTCGGATGATCGGGCAATCGCCGGAGTACAAGGCGCTTCGGCGGGCCGAGGCGAGCCTCCGCGAGGACCAGGAGACGGTGACCAAGCTGGACCAGATCCAGCAGCTCGCGGCCAAGGTGGACGCGATGGTCGCGGCCGGCAACATGCCGGACCAGGAGACCGCCCAGGCCTACGAGACCGCGGTGCGGGACCTGGAGACCAGCGTCGCCGGCCAGGCCTACGTCGTGGCCCGGGCGAACTTCGAGAAGGTGATGATCCGGGTCAATCAACAGATCAGCGAAGGCATGGAGAAGGGCGCCACCAGCGGCATCATCACGCTGTGAGTGTGCGTCCGGGCTTCTTCGTCGTCATCGAAGGACCGGAGGGGGCGGGGAAGTCCACGCTGACCGCCGGCCTGGCGCGTCGCATGGCGGCGAGCGGCGTCGCGCCGGTCGAGGTTCGGGAGCCCGGCGGCACGGCGGTGGCCGAGGCCGCACGTCGGGCGGTGCTGGACGCCGAGGGCCACATCGACCCGGTGGCGGAGCTGTACCTCATCCTGGCCGCCCGCGCCGACGTCGTGAGCGCGGTCATCCTGCCGGCCCTGGGCGAGGGCCGAGTCGTGCTCTGCGACCGCTACGACCTCTCGACCGAAGCGTACCAGGTGGCCGGACGGGGGCTCGATGCGGCCTTCGTCCGGCGGGCCAACGCCGAAGCGACGCGGGGCCTGCGACCGGACCTGACCCTGATCCTGGACCTGCCCGAGGGCATGGGCACCGCCCGGCAGCACGCCGGCGGGAAGCGGCGGGATCGACTCGACCGGGAGTCGCCCGAGTTTCACGAGCGGGTGCGGCGGGCGTACCTGGCGTTCGGGGGGGAGGGCGTGCGACATTTGGACGGAACCCAGGCTCCGGCGCTCGTGGAAGCCGAGGCCTGGGCCATGGTAGCGGCCGAGCGGCCGAAGACTTTTGCGGCCCGGGCGTGAGGCCCGAGGGCGGCTGGAGGTTGCGATGAAGCAGCGTTGGTTCCTGATCGTGGCGGTAGCGGCCATCTCGTTCTTCTCGGGCGGGTGGCTGCTGCAGCAGGGCGCGCAGCAGGACGGCGGCGTGTACCGCCAGGCCCGCCTCTTCGACGACGTGCTCTCGCACGTCCAGGCCTATTACGTCGACTCGGTCGGCGAATCCGAGCTCTACCGGCGCGCGACCGACGGGATGCTGGATCAGCTCAAGGATCCGTACTCCGTGCTGCTCACCGGTGAGGGGTTCCGCCAGCTCACCGAGACCACGACGGGGAACTACGGGGGCCTCGGCATCCAGATCGACGTGCGGGACGGATGGATCACGGTCGTGGCGCCCCTGCCGGACACGCCGGCCGAGCGGGCCGGGCTCGAGACCGGCGACCAGATCGTCGAGGTGAACGGCAAGTCCACCGAGGGGTGGAAGAACGACCAGGCCGTGAGCGCGCTGCGCGGGGTCCCGGGGACCACGATCAAGATCCGGATCCGCCGAGCGGGCTTCGCGGAGACCATGCCCTTCGAGCTGGTGCGGGCCGAGATCCACATCCGGTCCGTCGCGCCGGGCGCGCTCTTCCCGGGCGGCATCGGATACGTCGCCCTCAATTCGGTGAGCGAGACCTCGGCCCAGGAGCTCCGCGAGGAGATCGACGGGCTCTCGGCCCAGGGCATGAAGTCGCTGATCCTGGACCTCCGGCGCAATCCCGGCGGGCTGCTGGAGCAGGGAGTCAAGGTCGCCGACCTGTTCCTCGATCCCCGGCAGGAGATCGTCTCCACCCGGGGCCGCGCCCGTGGCTCCTCCCGGCGCTTCACCGACGCCGAGCCGCAGCGCTGGCCCACGATGCCCATCGTGGTCCTGGTGGACGAAGGCAGCGCCAGCGCTGCCGAGATCATCGCCGGCGCCATCCAGGATCACGACCGCGGGCTCGTGGTCGGCGCCCCGACCTTTGGCAAGGGGCTGGTCCAGACCCTCTTCCAGCTCGGCGACAGCGTCGCCCTGAAGCTCACGACGGCCCGCTGGTACACGCCGAGCGGCCGTACGATCCAGCGGATCGCGCGGACCGAGGAGCAGCAGGCCGACCTCGCCGCCGCCCAGGCGGACACGCTGGCGCCCGACTCCACCCGCGCCGTCTTCACGACCGACGGCGGGCGGAAGGTGTTCGGCGGGGGTGGCATCACGCCCGACGTCATCGTCCGGGCCGACACCCTCACCGCCCCGGAGCGCGGGGGGGCGGA
>JBFIUJ010000126.1:0-7978 GCA_041607595.1 Gemmatimonadales bacterium
CTTCGACTGGCAGCCCGGCGGTGGAGTGCTGTGGTTCACCGACAACGGGCGCGATTGGCTCGGGGACGACCGGCCGCCGGACGAGCTGAATCGGGCGCCCCAGCCAGGGCTCCAGTTCGGCTTCCCCGACTGCTTCGGGGACAGCGTGGCGGACCCGGAGTATGGGCGCCGAGCCTGCCGCGAGTTCACCGGGCCGGCGGCGGAGCTCGCGGCGCACGTGGCACCCCTCGGAATGCGGTTCTACGACGGGGTCCAGTTCCCCGAGGCGTACTGGGGCCACGTGTTCATTGCGGAGCACGGGAGCTGGAACCGCTCGGAGCCGATCGGCTATCGCATCTCCCGGGTCCGGGTGGACGGCGACCGCGTGCTCGGCTACGAGGTGTTCGCCGAGGGATGGCTCCGGGGCCGGTGGGCGTGGGGGCGGCCGGTGGACGTGCAGGTCGCGACAGACGGCGCCCTCCTGGTCTCGGATGACCGGGCGGGCGCCATCTACCGCATCACCTGGAGCCCGTCCGACTAGCGGGAGGCCAGGCGGATCGAGCCGTTGACCGTCTTGAGGGACAGGGTTCCGCCGCCGTCGCCTATCCGACCGGTGAGGCGCCGCGGGCCGAAGCGTCCTTGCACCAGAAGCGGGAAATCGCTGGTGATCGTGCCGTTGATCGTCTCGGCCGTGACCTCGGCGCTCAGGCCGGCCGGGGCCTCGAGGGTGATCCCTCCATTCACCGTGTGGAACGCCGCCGAGCCCTGCCACTTCCCCCGGCCGATCGCGGCCTGGATGGAGCCGTTCACGGTGCTCGCCTCGGCGTCGGCAGACGTCCCGACCTGGACGTCCCCGTTGACCGTCGTGGCCTCCACCCGCGCCGCGAGTCCCTTGGCCGAGACGTCCCCGTTCACGGTGCGGGCGACGAGCCGCACGCCGGCCGGTACCCGGACGGTGAACCGGACCGAGACGTCGTTGTCATTGGTCTCCATCCGCCCGCCCCCGCCGGGCGCGCACTCGTTGGCCAGCCCCTTGCGGCCCGGCGGATAGACGGCGCAGATCGTCACCCCGTCGGCATGCTCGACCACTTGGATCGTGACCTCGGCGGGATCCGAGCGACGGCTCTTCTTCACGGCCACGACCTCGGCCTCGGCCCCGGTGGCGGGCATGGCGTCGATCTCGCCGTTGACTCCCCGGATCTCCAGCGCCTTGCCGGCCGGAATCCTACCGGTCCAGCGGAAGTCGTCGGCCGCCGCCACCGCCGGCGGAGGGGGGAGCGGCTCAGGGCCTGGGAGCCACTGGGCCTCGGGCGGGACCAGCAGTGCCAGCGCGGTCAGGGCCAGGGTGCCCGTGGTGGTGGTCGCGGACATGGACGTTCTCCTCGTTGATCGGTGGATGGCGGTGCCGCTCAACGGCGGGCGCCGCGGAGTCGAATGGTGCCGTCGAAGGACTCGAGGGCGACCCGGGCCGAGCCCGAGCCCAGGACAAAGGTGAAGTGTTGCCCTCCGCCCTTGCTGCGGGTGATGGTGACAGGGATCTCCGATTCGAAGTTGCCGCTGAAGGTCGCGACGGCGATCGTCGCGTTGAGGGACCCGGTTGCGGCGAAGGTCACGTCCCCGTCGTGGGACGTGAGCTTGTAGCGCCCCCCGTCTTGCACGGTCCCCCGATAGACGATGTCGCCGTCGATGGTGCTGGCGCTCACCACGCTCGAGGTGATGTCGTCGAGTGTGATGTCCCCGTCCACCGCCTCGATGGAGATCTCGCCGGTCACCCGACTCACGCGGACCGCCCCATCGATGGCGTTCACCTCCAGCCGACCTGACAGACCCTCCACCGTGACGTCGCCGTCCACGGCATGCAGCACGACCAGGCCGCGCCCGCCCTGCAGGACGATGTCCCCGTCCACCGACTCCGCAGTGATCGCCGCTTGGCTCCCGGTGACGGTGATGGCGGTCTCGACGCCGGTGAGGTCGAGGGCCATCCAGGCGGGCGCCGTGATCCGGAGGCCGATATCGGTCGGTCCGTGTCGCATGATCTGCGCGACCCGGACGACGCGGGTCCCGCGCGTGATGCTCACCCGGCGGGTCCCGCCGGTTTCGATCCGAAGCTCGTTCCGTCCCCAGGCTCTGACGTCGATACGACCGGAGTGGTTGTTGACCTGGAGCCGGGTGCCTGGCTCCACCGCGAAGGTCGTGTCGACCTGTTGCGGGAATGCGAGGGCCGCGGAGGCGAGGAGGGTCCACAGCATGGACGAGTCCCTTTCAGCTGGCGCGCGCGGCCAGGGTGGCGGCGCGGCGGAGCAAGTCGAGCTTGCGCTTCATCGCCTGGGCGAGATGCGCGCTCACGTAGGCGTTGGACGGGTCGGCCGCGAGAGCGCGCCGGGCATCGTCGATGGCTCGGTCGATCAGGGCCAGGTTGTGCTCGACGATGCGTACCGTGACGGTATCCAGCTTGGCGCGATCGGCGTCCAACACGCGGCGGAGGTCCTCCACCGCGGCGCGGTAGCTCGCCTCGGCGGCGGGGGTGAGCGCGTCCCGGACCGGCGCTTCTGCCACCACCACGGCGGGGGCGGGGGCAGGGGCGGCACGGCTCGAGATCAGCCACGCGGTGGCGCCGGAGATCAGGGAGACCACGATCGCGGCGGCGGCCAACTGGGGGAGCGTGGCGGTGATCCGTCTGGCGCGCGGCTGCCAGCGGGCGACCGGGGTCTCGTCGCCGGACGCGAGGCGGTGCGCGATCGCGGGCCAGAGATCCAGCGTGGGCTCCGTGTCGGGGAGGCTGCCCGCTCGGCGCACCACGGCCTCGAGCTCGACCAGCACGTCAGCGCACGCCGTGCAGGTGCGGAGGTGGGCCTCGAGCCCGTCCCGCTCGGCGAGCGGGAGGTCGCCGTCGAGGTATTCGCTGAGTCGCGGCGTCCAGCGGTCGGTCATGGCGTCGTTTCTCTCTTCTCTAGCGCTCGAGGTGTCGCCGCAACGCCATCCGAGCGCGGTGCAGCTGAGACTTGGAGGTACCGGTCGCCAGGCCGAGCATGTTGGCGATCTCCTCGTGCCGGTATCCCTCGACATCGTGCAACACGAACACCTGTCGTGCCCCGGCGGGCAGTCGTGCCAGGGCTCCTTCGAAGTCGATCGCCGTCTCGGGGGCCCGGGGCCTCGATCGGGCCCGGGCGATCGCGGCGTCGTCGGCCAGGAAGCGCGAGCGCCGAGTGGCCAGGGACGCCCGACGGGCCAGGATCACGTTGATCGCCAGGCGGTGGAGCCAGGTCCCGAAGGCCGCCTCGCCCCGGTAGGTGTCGAGCTTCTGCCACGCCCGGACGAACACATCCTGGGTGACCTCCTCCGCCAAGTCGGCGTCGAGCATTCGGCGGGCGAGCGAGTGGATGCGGGCGACATGGGCGCGGTAGATCCGCTCGAACGCCCTGGAGTCTCCGCTCGCGGCCAGCGCCACCTCCACCGCGTCCGCCTCCGCCCGCGCCGTATCCTGGTCTCTGGTCAGCGTTTCCGCTCCGGCGTCCCGGGGATTCATGTGCTGGGTGAGATAGGCCAGCCCCGGCGAAGGTTGCAGGCCGGCATTCGCCCGAGGCCTTGCGCTGAGGGGTCGCTGGGAACCAGAATTGCCGGGATACCTTCCCTCGGAGGCCCCATCGCCCGCGATCTGCTCCCCAAGGTGCGGGAAGTCCTGCGCGACCGCTATACGATCGAGCGGGAGATCGCTCGCGGGGCGGCGGGCCGGGTGTTCTTCGCCCGGGACCTCGAGGGGAGCCCAGTGGCCCTCAAGGTGCTCCATCCGGAGCTTTTGGTCACGGTGACCGCGGACCGCTTCCTCCGGGAGATCGCCATGCTGTCCCGCCTCCAGCACCCGAGGGTGGCGCGGCTGGTGGACTACGGGGAGCGGGAGTGGCTGGTCTACTACGCGATGGTGTTCATCGGAGGCCCGTCCCTCCAACAGCACCTCGTGCGGGCTCGGCGGGCGACCGTGAGCGACGTCGTCCGGATCGCGTCGGACGTCCTGGATGCGCTGGGCTTCGCGCACGAGCACGGCATCGTCCACCGGGACGTGAAGCCCGACAATATCATCCTGTCGGAAGACGGCGCCATGCTGCTCGATTTCGGGATCGCGCGGGTGATCGAGGCGGCGGGGGAGGAGCGGCTCACCCGGTCGGGCTTCACGGTGGGCACCTCGGCCTACATGAGCCCGGAGCAGGTGAGCGGGGAGCACGATCTCGATTTTCGGTCGGACGTGTACTCGCTCGGCTGCGTCTTGTTCGAAGCCCTGACCGGACGCCCGCCGTTCATCCACCGCAACGAGGCGATCGTCCTCAAGCTGCACCAGACCGAGCCGCCCCCGGACCTCCGCGAGCTACGGCCGGAGGTCACCGGCGAGCTGGCGAGGGTGATCCACCGCGCGCTGGCCAAGGAGCGGGACGAGCGCTGGCCCTCCGCGGTCGCCATGCGCCGGGCGGTCTTGGAGTGCGGGGCGGCGATCGAAACCTAGGAGCGCTCGGGCCGATCGAGCAGCTGGGTGGTGGGGGGCGGCAGGTCCAAATCGTCCAGCACGAACCCCCTCGTCGGCGTGGCCGGTCGGTGCACGCTCTCCGGCGGCTCGCTCCACTCCGCTCGGGCCAGCACGTCCCTGGTCAGCCGATCCACTTCCTCCATCTCCGGCCCCCGGCTCGCGGCCTCCGCCGCGAGGTCGAGCCACGCCAGAGCCTCGCTGAAGGCGAACCGCTGCACCGCCGCTTGGCTCGCCACGAGCCCCCAGCGGTACGCCCGCCCCCGGTCGCCGCCGCGATCGGCGTGCCGGGCCAGCTCCCGCGCTAGCCCGGGAAGGTCCTCGGGCCCGGTCGCCGCCTCGAGGGCCACGGCCAGCGCCCGGTGGACCTCCGCCCGCCGGGCATCGGTCAGCCCTCGCCGGACGACGGTGGCGACGAGCGGATGCGGGCAGCTGTAGCATCCCGCCTCTTCCACCAGCAGCCGGCGCTCGACCAGGGCGTCCGCCAGCGCCGCCACCTGCAGCCGGGCGATGCCGTGCACCAGGGCGAGGGCCTCCGGACGGCAGGGCATGCCGGCGACAGACACCGTGATCAGCAGATCTCGCAGCTGGTAGGGCAGTCGTTCCACCCGCTCCGCGATGGCGTCGCTCACCGAGGGCGGGAGCGGTAGCTTCGCGCTGCCGTCGAACGGGTCGCCCGCCGCGACGGTCCAGGATCCCTGGACGGGGTCCATCGCGAGGAACCCCCGGGCAAAGAGCGTCTTCAGCAGCTCGATGACGTAGAACGGATTGCCCGCGGTGACCTCGTGCATGCGCGCCGCGAACCGCTTCGCCCCGTCCGGGGTGCTGACGTGGCCCATCTCCCGGATGAGGAGCCAGAGCTGCTCCTCGGTCAGGGGCGCGAGCGGGATCACCCGGGCCCCCCGCTGGCCGCGGATCACGCGGACCAGTCGGCCGGCCGGCGCCTCTCGCTCGATGGATCCCAGGGTCACCGTGGCGATCAGGAGGACCGGAGCCTTCTCCAATCGGCGCAGGAAGAAGTGGAGGAGGGCGCAGGAGTCCTCGTCGCACCAATGCAGATCGTCCACGAACAGCACGACTGGTCGCTCGACCGCCAGCGCGAGGATCACCTGGGCGATGCCCTCGAAGAGCCGCCAGCGGCCGGCGGTGTCCTCCGGCGGAGGGGGCTCCTGGATGTTGGGAAACCGCTCACGGAGCGCCGGGAGGATGCGGCTCGCTTCGCTCAGCCACTCCGGCGCCGTGCCGGCGAGGCCCGGGGCGGCCAGCACGCCTTGGAGCGCCTCCGCCAACGGACCGAACGGAATCCGGACATCCGCGTCGTAGCCGCGCCCCCGGAGGAGCGTGGCCCCCTCCGCCACGGTCCACCGAACGAATTCTTCGGCCAGGCGCGACTTGCCGACGCCTTCGTCTCCCTCCAGCAGCACCACCCGCGCCGGGCCCTTCCGGGCCCGAGCCCAAGCGTGGCGGAGCGTCCGCCAGGCGTCGTCCCGTCCCACGAGGGTCGCTTCGAAGGACGGGGACCGGATGTTCCACTCCGCGGAGAGCGGGGCACTGGGGCGGTTCGCCCGCTCCGCCTCGATCCGGCCCACCAGCTCCAGCATGGGCGCCGTCGGCTGCGCGCCAGTCTCCCGGCTCAGCCGTTCCATGTATTCGCGGTAGCGGGTGAGGGCCGAGCCTCGCTCGCCACAGAGGTAGAGCGCCTCGACCCCGATGCGCACGGCGTCCTCGTTGAGCGGATCGCTCGACTGCCATTGCTCGGCGAAGAGGACGGCCTCCCGCCAGCGCCAGCGACTCATCGCCTCGCGGCACAGCACGCCGAGCAGGCGATGGTACTCGTGGAGCAGGTGCAGCCGCCGCGTCGCCACCCACTCGTCGAACCCGGGGGCGTGGTGCAGGGTGCGGCCGCACCAGAACTTGGGGACGTCGTACTCCAGGGCCGAGCGGGAGTCCTTGGACGCCAGCTGGCAGAAGTCGACCGCGTCGCACCGCACGAGCTCCGCGACGGCCAGGTCGGCCCTGGTGATGTGTACGGCGTCGGGGAGGCTCCGCCGGAGGGCCGCGACGGCCTGTCGCAGGGATGCGCGCGCGTGCGCGTCCGACGACTCGCCCCAGAGCAGCGTGGCGAGCTCCTCCCGGGAATGGGGCCCGGGCTCGAGACAGAGATAGGCGAGGAGGGCGAGGAGCTTCGGGGAGAGGGTGTACGGGGCCCCGGTGGCCGGCGAAGGCCACAGCGAGGGGGGTCCAAAGAGGTGCAGCTCCAGGCCTTGCATCGGAGGGTCGTCTCCAGCAAGCGCCCTCTCAACATAGCGTCTGGCCCCGGCTCTGCAAGGCGGGGTTTCACGGAGCATTCACGGTCGCAATCGGACCTTGGTCGGGCGTCACTGCGGTGGCGCCTCGCGAGGAGCCGCGATGGACGAAGCCCATCTGGACCGTGCTTCCGGGCGCGCCTCTCCCCCCTGGGGAGGCTCGGCTTGTCGTCCGACCGCCCTGTCGGATCCGGACCGGGTCGGGGCCCGACTGCGCGCCGCCCTGAGCGACCGCTACCTGGTGGCCGAGGAGCTGGGTCGCGGGGGGATGGCGCTGGTCTTCCGGGCGGTGGACCGGCGGCACCACCGGGACGTCGCGGTGAAGGTGGTGCGTCCCGACCTCGCGGCGGCCATCGGCGTGGAGCGGTTCCTCCGGGAAATCGAGATTGCGGCCGCGCTCCAGCATCCCCACATCCTCCCGCTCTTCGACTCGGGCCGAGCCGACGGCCTGCCGTTCTACGTGATGCCCTGCGTGGAAGGGGAGACCCTCCGGGAGCGGCTCCAGCGCGGCGGGGCGCTCCCCGTGGACGAGGCGGTGCGCGTGGCGTCCCAAGTGGGGCACGCCCTGGCCTACGCCCACAGCCGCAACATCGTCCACCGCGACATCAAGCCCGAGAACATCATGCTCTCGGCGGGCGAGGCGATCGTCGCCGACTTCGGCATCGCCCGGGCGATCACGGCGGCGGCCGGCGACATCATCACCGACCCCGGTCTGGCCGTGGGCACGCCGGCCTACATGAGCCCGGAGCAGGCGTCGGGCCAGGCGGAGCTCGACGGGCGCAGCGACCTCTACAGCCTGGGCTGTGTCCTGTTCGAGATGCTGGCGGGGGAGCCCCCCTTCGGCGGGCCGACGCCGCAGGCCGTGCTGGCCCGGCACCGCTGCGAGCGGCCGCCTTCGGTGGAGGTCGTGCGGCCCGCGGTGGGGGAGCGCCTGGCCCTCATCCTCGCCCGCACGCTGGAGAAGACAGCGGCGGACCGGTTCCCCACCGCGGAGCAGTTCGCTGAGGCGCTCGATGGCGCGATCGACCTGCCGCCCCGCCGTCGGACGGCGAGGAGGACGTGGGTCCTCCCAGCGGCAGGGGTCCTCGCGGCGGTGGCCCTCGCCGGATGGGCGCTCTGGCCGCCGCCAGCCCCCGACGGGCTCGTGGTGCTCGCGACCGGGCGCTCGGCCGCCGCGGAC
>JBFIUJ010000127.1:0-7970 GCA_041607595.1 Gemmatimonadales bacterium
CGCCCACCCCCACGGCGACCAGCCCTTCGGCCAGCTCGTAGGTGTAGCCGCCGAGGCCGTAGTCCCCCAGCGGGTTCAGCAGCGCCACGCGACGGAACCGATCGGCGAGGCTCATTCGAGGCCCTCCCGGTAGAGGGCTTCGTAGGCCCGGACCATCGTCTCGAGCCCGAAGGCCTCCTCCACCCGCGCGCGGGCGGCGCGCGCGTCGGCCGCGAGGGCCTCGGACTGCTCGAGCGCCTTCCGCCACGCGCCGGCCAGGGCCGCGGGATCTTCCGAGGGGACCAGCCGGTGTCGGAGGCTCGGCCCCAGCACGTTCGCGTTCCCGCCGACGTCGGTCACCACCGGACACAGACCGGCGCTCATCGCCTCGAGGAGGCTGACCGACGTCCCTTCGCTGCGGGAGGACATGGTGAACAGGGTGAAGGCCGCGTGGAGGTCGTGGATGTCGTCCCGCCAGCCGAGCAGGTGCAGGTGGGTCCCCAGACCCGCCGCGTCCACCAGGGTCTGCAGGCGGACCCGCTCCGACCCCTCCCCGCCGATCACCAGATGGGGCGGGGCGCTGCCGGTCCACTGCGCCCGCAGGAGGCGGAAGGCCTCGAGCATCACGTCGTAGCCCTTGATCGGCTCGAGTCTCCCCACGCTGCCGAGCACGGGCGCTTCCGCCGGGATGCCGAGGGATCGACGCACGCACCCGTCGTCCTCGCGGGGACGATGCAGGGAGGTATCCACGCCGTTGGTGATCACCCGGAGCCGGCTCGGATCCGGGACCACCCGGCGCGCCAGGTGATCCCGAAGCGGCTCGGACACGGCCACGATGGCGTCGGTGCGGCGGGCCGCGCGGCGGTCCAGCGCCCGGGCGAGCCAGGGGTCGGGACTCCGCCGACCGTGGTCGGTGTGGACCAGCCGGGGGACCCCCGCGCGACGGGCGGCGAGCGAGACCTTGTACCACACGCCGCTGTGGGTGTGGATCACCGCCGGCGCGATCCGGCGGAGCTGCCGGATGAGGGGACCGGGCCACAGCATGGACCAGCGCGGCAGGGGGTCGGCGAGGTGCATGGTGGCGAAGGGCTCGAGCCCCTCGGCGAAGCGCCCGAGATAGCTCAGCGCCATCACGTGGACCTCGAAGCGCCCGGCGTCGTGCCGGCGCACCAGGTCGGCCAGCAGCCGCTCCATGCCCCCGTAGTTCAGGTTCTGGATCACGTGCAGCAGGCGGATCCTCTCGCTCACGAGGGCCTCCGGGCGCGCAGCCTGCGCGCCACCCGTTCCTGGATCCGTTCCACCCGGTCGAGCGCGGCCCGCGTGACGGAGAGGGCACCAAGACGCACGGGACCCCAGGTCACCGCGGCGTCGAACCCCAGTGTGCGCCCTCGGTTGCGGAACCGTCCCGCCCGGAGGGCGGCCACCGGGTCGTCGGCTTCGCGGTGGAGGATCACCCGGGTCTCCCGGTCGTTGGCCGCGTCGTGCTGGTCCAGCCCGGCGATGCCCACGACCTCGGGTCGGATCCGGCGGATCCGGTGCAGGAGACGGATCGCCTGCGGATCGGGCAGGTAGCGGGTGTTGTAGCTGGCATTCCAGACTTCCACGGCGTCGATCCCGGCCCGGACCTCGTCCGGCACCTGGTAGTCGGTGAGGATCGGGTGGGCCACGATGGTGAAGGCCCTGCGGGACTTGGCGTCCGCCAGGAAGTCGGCCGGGGTGTCTGGCGCCATCCACTCGTAGAGCCCGACGGCCAGCAGATGCAGCCCGGGATACCCGGCGAACCGGAACTCGAGCCCGGGCAGGAGCGTCGCACTCCGCTCGCCGACCGCGGCGCACCGCCGCACGTAGCCGGCATACTCCTCGGCGGTGAGGTCCTCCGCGTGGTCGGTCAGGCCGACGAACCGGATGCCGCGCTCGGCCGCGAGGTCCCCCAGATGCTCCAGCGAGTCGCGCCCGTCGTGCGAGTAGTCGCTGTGCACGTGGAGGATCCCGACCGCTTCCCCGCCCTTCGGCGTCATCGGCCGCGGAGCCACAGGGCCGTCTCCCGGAAGAATGGCTTCGGGTCGGACAGGCGCAGGACCTCGCTCCGGTCCCCGGGCCGCCAGAGGACGAAGAACTCGCCGAGCGCCCGAAGGCGTCCCGGCGCGTCCGCCGGAAGGGCCAGCTCGCGGCGGGAGCGGCGCAGCCGAGCCAGGAGGTGGTCCACGTCACCCCACCACCAGCGACTGCGCACGCCCACCCGATAGGCCGGCGCCGGGGAACACTCCCCCCGGAGCGCGCAGCCCGCGAGGAGTGCGGGAAAGTCCACCCCCGCGTCCACCGCCAGCTGGAGCGAGCCCCAGAAGCGGCCGTTCACCTCCATCAGATACGGGGTTCCGGTGGCCGCGTCGATCTTGTACTCCACCATCGCCACGCCTTCCCAGCCGAAGCGCTCCAGCAGCCGCTCCGAGAGATCCACCAGGCCGGGCTCCGGCGCGATGCTCTCCCGGTACACGCTCACCCCACCGGACGGCGGCTTCTCCCGGAGGCGGCGGTGGGCGAACACGGCCCGGGTCCGACCGTCCCAGCGGAGCAGGAAGATCCCGACACCGGGGCCCACGACCCGCTGCTGGAGGAGCAGGGGAAACGCGTCGGGCGCCGCCGCCGCGACGGTGCGCCGGAGGTCGTCCCGGTCCGTCGCGTACTCGACGCCGTGCTTGGCCCGCCGCCCCTCGTGCTCGCCGACGGACCGCGCGGGCTTCACCACCACGGGGAAGCGCAGCTCCCCCGGATCGAAGTCCCTCGCCGCCGCCGGATCCGCGATCACCCTCTGCTCGGGCACCGCGATCCCCACCTCGGCCGCGACGCGGAGGACCTCCGCCTTGTCGCAGACCCGACGGAACGTGGCCTCGTCCGCGCCCGGCAGCTTGGCCGGCGCCAACCGATCGGCAGCCGGCAGCAGGGCCAGCCCGGAGCCTTCCGCCACGGGCAAGACCAGCGCCGCTCGATGACGAGCGACGATCGCCGCGACCGCGTCGGTGAACCCGGCGGGGTCGCGGAGGGGGTCGGGCACCACCGCCTCGCCTGCCGCCCAGCGTGAGGCCCCGGCGAGCGACCGTGCGGTCGCGGCGCAGACCACGGGGCGATAGCCCGCGGCGCCGAGCGAGCGCACGACTGCCAGCGCGGCCCGCTGCTCGCCATCGGTCACCACGACGGCTTCGCTCACGCGGCGAGCAGCCCGGCGAGGCGCAGGCGGAACCCGTCGAGCGAGAGCCCGGCGGGAACGTTGAAGCGGGGGAGATCATGGCTCAGTGTGGCGGCCAGCGGCATCCAACCCCCATCCACCCGGAACGCGGCGCGGTAGCCGACCTCCGCCGCGATCCGGGACACCGCCGGGGAGGTGCGACCATAGGGGTAGGCCAGCCAGGGTCCGTAGGACGCCCCGAACCGCTCGGCCAGCCACGCCATCGGGCGCCGCAGCTCGTCCCGCACCTCGTCGTCGGTGAGCCGAGCGAGGTTGGGGTGGCTCCAGGTGTGGGCGGCGATCACGACCCCCGGTTGGCTCGCGGCGCGCTGCAGCTCCTCCAAGGAGGCGGCCCGCGCATGGGACGGAAGCGGCGTGGACTCACGGCCGCGCCAGGCCGGATCCAATCGGATCGCGGCATCCTCGCCGCGACAGCGGGTCAGCGCGTCCTCCCGCTCGGCTGGGGAGAGGCTGTCCCGCCCGGCCAGCGCGTCCCACCAGAAGTCCCGGCCGCCGTCGCCGAGGTAGGCCGGGGCGACGAAGACCGTGGCTGGCAGGCCGAGGCTCGCGACCCGAGCGAGGCCCGCGGTGACGGCGCCTCGGTAGGCGTCGTCGAAGGTGATCGCCACCCGGGGCGGCCCGCGCCGGCCGGCGTCGAAGATCTCCTCCAGCGGGACCACGCGGCAGTGCCGGACGAGCTCGTCGAGCTGCCGCGCGAAGTCGGCTTCGGCGAGATGGAGTGACCGGTCGCCGCGGGCCTCGGCCCCCTCGGGCACCACGTTGTGGTAGGCCAGGACCAGCCCGCGGCCGCGTACGCGCCGTCGGCCGAGGGACGCAGGGCCTCCGCGGGCGAGCAACCACTCCACCGTCCGCTTGAGACCGCGGCGCATGGGAAGGGAATCAGCCGCGGGGCGGCGGTAGGAACCCGGGTTGTCGCCACGCGGCGGCCGGCGGCGCCGGGGCGGCGGGCGGCGGGATGTTCGCGGACGAGGCCAGCGCGGCATCCTGCCGCAGCTTCGAGTGGACGGCCATGTACAGTCCGCTCATGAATGCCGCGAGGATGTAGACGATGTCCAGCCAGGCGAACGAGACGAAGAGGGCCGAGACGCCGAAGCCGATCATCGCCACCGCCAGGTACGTGGTCGAGAGGTGGAGGAACCGCTCCTCGGGGTCCCCCCGGGCCCAGGCTCGGGGCAGTCGCTTGCGCAGGCGGATCATCGCGCCGACTCCTCCGAACACCAGGCCGGCCCACATCACCAACCCGGGGAGGCCGAGCTCGGCTCCGGCCTGCACGTAGGAGTTGTGGGGCGCCGTGCACCGAATGCCCACGCCGGGCAGCGACTCGTCCGCTTTCGAGGAGAAGAAGCACTCCGCCCGCCAGAAGTTGTTCATGCCGACCCCGAAGATCGGATAGTCGAGCATGTAGCCCAGGCCCCGCAGCGCGACTTCCTTGCGCCCGTCGGTCGTGGTCCAATTGTAGTCCTCGGTGGGCGCGAAGATCGTCTTCATCTGCGTCCAGTACCCCGGGGGGGCCGCGATCGCGAGCGCGAAGACGGTCGCCACCAGGAACCCGATCCGCTTGGCGATCGGGATGGCGTGCAGCAGCAGCAGCAGCGCCAGGCCGAACGCCGCCAGGCCGACGAACGCGCCCCGGGATCCGGAGCGGGCGATGGTCGCGCCGATCCCGGCGACCACGACCACACAGGCGAACTTGCCCTTGGTCCCGGCGGTCTGCATGGCGAGCAGGGTGAGGGCGAGGCCGACGATGAGCACCAGCCCGACGTCGTTCGCGTCGTAGGTGTACAGGTGGCTCAAGCGTGCCAGCGCATCGTCCGAGGCCTGGGAGAGGCCGAACACGAAGAGCGACATCCACACCAGGATGCCCGAGCTCACCACGTACGCCCACACCAGCGTATAGAGGTCGGCCGCGCCGCGGATGGCCGCGATCAGCAGGAAGGCGTAGATCAGCGTCTTGGAGTAGTCGCCGATGATGAACGAGGCCGAGCCGCCGAGCGACAGGCCGAACGGTGCGGAGACGCAGGCGAAGACCAACAGGGCCACCATCAGCTTGGCGGGCCAGGTCTTGAGCATTCCCCAGGTGGAGAGCTTCTTGGGGTTGAGGTAGGCGTAGACCGCCGTGATCGCCACCAGCAGCAGGGCCGGCCGGAATCGGGCGATGAACCCGAAGTGCTGGTGGATCCGGCTGACCGTCACGATGGTGAGGAGGAACAGGCCGAGGCGCAACGGGTCCATGTGGACCCGCAGCCGGGCCGAGGCGCGCGCCGATGCGCGCCCCCCACGGCCGGTCGGGATCGCATCGCGAATGGCCGACCCGGTCACAGGCTCCTCCTCATGCTACCGTTCGCCGGCCGACCCCACGGTCCCGGGTCGGCGTCAAAACTGAAAATACAGGAATGGGCTGCTCCCGGAACCGGCCATGACGGCGAGGCAGGTGCCGAAGGCCGCCGCGGCCGCCAGCGCCCGCCGGCGCGTGGTCCGGAAGTCCTCGTGCAGGTCGAACGCGTTGGGGCCCGCCATCCCCCAGGCCATGGCCACCGCCAGGATCACGATGAACACCTCGAGCCCGGCGAAGGTCACGCCGGCCGTGGGCCAGAGCATCGTCCGCAGCAGCGTGAGCGCCATGGAGAAGTCGGTGGCGCGGAAGAAGACCCAGCCGATCACCGCGAGGGTAAACATCGTGAGCTGCCGAGCCAGGGCCGGGAGCCGGGCCCAGGCATCGGCGTACTGGCGGTGGGCCAGCAGCAGCACGCCGTGGTAGGCGCCCCAGACCACGAAGGTCCATGCGGCCCCGTGCCACAGCCCCCCGATGAGCATCGTCCACATCAGGTTGCGCGCGGTGTTCCACTTGCCGTGGCGGTTCCCACCCAGGGGGATGTAGAGATAATCCCGCATCACGGTGGAGAGGGAGATGTGCCACCGCCGCCAGAAGTCCGACGGATCGAGTGCCTTGTAGGGCGAGTTGAAGTTCTGGGGGATCCGGAGCCCGAAGAGCAGCCCCAGGCCGACGGCCATGGTGCTGTAGCCGGAGAAGTCGAAGTACAGCTGGAAGGTGTAGCCCAGCATGGCGAGCCAGGCGCCGCCGGTGGAGAGCGTGCCGTACTGGGCGAGCGCGGGATCGACGAACGCGGCCAGGCTGTCCGCGATCACGACCTTCTCGACCAGGCCCACGACGAAGAACGAGACCCCCTTGGCCATCCAGCGCGTCCGGTCCGCCTGGCCCAGAGCCTCCAGGTCCTCCTCGATCTGCCGGAACCGCACGATGGGCCCGGCCACCAGCTGGGAGAAGAGCGAGACGTAGGCCGAGAACTCGAAGAAGTTCCGGGTCGGCCGGATCACCCGGCGATAGCCGTCCACGATATAGGTGATCGTGTGAAACGTGTAGAAGGAGATGCCGACCGGCAGAATGATGTCCCAGTGGGGCACGGTGATGTCGCTCCCCATCCAGTGCATCACCGTGCCGACCGAGCCCACCGTGAAGTTGGCGTACTTGAAGAACCCCAGCAGGCAGAGGTCCGCCACGATCGGCAGGACCAGGCAGAGCTTGCGCTTCCGGTCGTCGTGATCCCACTTGAGGAACCCCAGCCCGGCGAAGTAGCTCACCAGGGTGGAGAAGAGCATCAGCAGGCAAAACCACGGGTTCCAGTAGCCGTAAAAGACGTAACCCGTCACCGCGAGCCAGACGTACCGCGCCTTCGCGGTGCCCAGGCCCCAGAAGACCAGGTAGGTGACCGGGAGGAAGAGACAGATGAAGACGAAGCTGTTAAATAGCATCGATTACGCTGTCGGTCGGGTCGGCCGGCGGATGACAACTGGCACGGAAGGTGCACGGATCGTGCCAGTCGCCGTGCCTCCGCTCACTTCGCTTTGGGGCTCATGAACGCATCCCGCATCGCCTTCGGCGCCGTCCTGGCCGTGACCGTCGTGGTCTCGGCCGAGCTCGGCGCCCGCCTGGACGATCGCATCCGCCTCGGCGTCCCGTTCTGGGCCACGCCCGAGTTCACCCGCGACCTGTTCGTCACCGAGTCGCTCGGGTTCCGCGGCAAGCCCCATGGCCGCTTCAAGCGCTTCAAGCTCAACGCCTACGGATTCCGGGGCGAGGAGATCGCGGCGAGGCCGGCGGACAACTGCAGCCGGATCATGGTCTTGGGCGCGTCGGAGAGCTTCGGGACCACGGAGAGCGACGGGAAGCAGTTCCCGAAGCAGCTGGCCGACTCGCTCGAGCGGCACGGCTGCTACGAGGTGGTGAACGGCGCCATCGTCGGCATCGGGCTGCCGGGGATGATCACGCTGTGGGAAAACTGGGCCTCGCGGTTCGGCGCGTCGGTCGTGCTGGTCTATCCCTCCCCCGCCTTCTACCTCGGCAACGAGCCACCCCGCCCGACGCAGCCCACGATGGCACGCGGGGAGGCGACCGCCGCCGGGCCGGGCACCTCGGGGATCTCCCTGGAGTTCACCCCGCGCCTGTTGGAGCGCGCCCGGGACGTGATCGAGGTGCCTGCCTTCCTGCAGCGGCGCCGAGTCGCCCGCGCCCTGGCCCGTGAGACGGCGGACCGGGACTCCAGCTGGTTCTGGGACGGCATCCCCGAAGATCGTCTGGGGCAGTACACCCGCGACCTCGACAGCCTGACGGCCTCGATCCGCGCTCGCGGGGCCCAGCCGGCCTTGGTGACGCACGCGACGCGCTTCGGCGATCCCCCGTCCCCCAAGGACCGGGCGATCCTGACCGCCTGGCGGGTGTTCACTCCGC
>JBFIUJ010000128.1:0-7960 GCA_041607595.1 Gemmatimonadales bacterium
CCGGGACCAACCCCAGCTCCCGGACATGGCCCAGCGCCTGGGCAATCGTCGGGAACGTGGCCAGCCTGGGAAACTCGACCAGCACGTGGCGCGTTCCCCCAAGGCGCAACCGGGAGTCCTCCGACGCTTCCGGCGGCAGCGGGCGATCGAGCATGATCTCCGCGCCCCGGTAGAGCCTCGGCCCTGCGGGCAGCGCCGCGAGCAGTTGGGCAAACGCCGCGTCGTGCGCCGGCGGGACGCCGGCGCCGAGCCGACTCGCGGCCAGATGCGGCGTCAGGCACACCGCGTCGATGCCCGCGCCGACCATGACGCGCAGCACACCGACCGATTGCTCCACCGACCGCGACCCGTCGTCGACCCCGGGGAGCAGGTGACTGTGGAGGTCGATCACGCGCCGGCCGATGCCTGACGCAGCGCCTTCCGCGCAAAGGCCTCCAGCGCCTCGGGCTCGGCCTCGGCCCGAGCGACGAGAGCGAGGGTGATCAGCGCGTCCGCGGAGAGCAGGTCGAGCGCGGCAGCTCGGTCTCCCGGGGCTACCAGCGCCGCTCGGAGCGCCGCGTCCCCGGCCGCGAGCAGCCGCTCCGCCATATCCTCCCCCGCCGGACTGCAGGCGAGATGCTCGCGCACCCGACCCCGCAGCGCCGGCGGGGCCTCGGCCGTCCGTCGCGCCAGCCAGTCCGGCGACGAGGTCACGCCGACCCCGCGCCCCCGAGCCAGGCCTCGACGATCGCCGGGGCCTGCGCGCGCGCCTCGGGGAGCCGGGCCACGTCCCCCGCGCCGGAGGAGGCGAACACCGGGCGCCCCCCGCCCTTCCCGCCGCTCACCCGCGCAATCCGGTTCACCAAGTCGCCCGCCTTCCGGCCCGAGCGGACGAGGTCGTCGGTGACCGCGGCGTGAATCGCGCCCCGCCCGGAGGCGTTGAACAAGAGAAGCACCGCGCCACGCTTGCCTTCGCGGAAGCGATCGGCCAGGGCGCCGATCTCGTCGCGGTCATCGCTCGTGGTTTCCCCGATCGTGACCGCCACGCCGTGGATGTCCAGGGTCTCCTCGCCCGCCAACATGTCGCCACCGCCGCCCGTCGCGCGGGCCTCGGCCAGGCGCGCCTCGAGGCGCGCGCGCTCCTCCACCAGCTGCTCCAGCTTGCGGAGCACGTGCTCCGGCTGCGCCCGCAGGGTGCCGGCCACCGCGGAGAGGCGTGCCTCGGCCTCGAGCAGCCCCGCGTAGGCCTCGGGCCCCGTCACCGCCTCGATCCGGCGGACGCCCGCGGCCACCCCGCCCTGCCCCGCCAGGCGGAAGAGCCCGATCTGCCCGGTGCTGCGCACGTGCGTGCCCCCGCACAGCTCCACCGAGGGACCCATGGTGACCACACGCACCACGTCCCCGTACTTCTCCGAGAAGAACGCCATCGCGCCCAGGGCCAGAGCCTCGGCATAGGCCATCTCTTCGGTCCGCACCGGATCGTTGGCCCAGATGGCCTCGTTCACGTCCCGCTCGATGGCCACCAGGGCCTCCGGCTCGACGGGACCGTGGTGGCTGAAGTCGAAGCGCAGGCGCCCGGCATCGACCAGGGAGCCCTGCTGCCGGACGTGGGTCCCGAGGTGACGGCGGAGCGCGGCATGGATCAGGTGGGTCGCGCTGTGGTTCCGCTCTATGTCGCGCCGTCGAGGCGCGTCGATCGCCGCGACGACCGGCACCGGCTCGTAGGGCGCCGCCCACGTCCCGCCCACGACCGTGCCCTCCGCGTCCCGTCGGACGACGTCGATCGCGACGGACTGCCCGTCCCCCAGGACCCGGCCGACGTCGCTCACCTGCCCACCCGACTCGGCATAGAACGGGTTCTCCTGCAGGAGCAGCTCGACCCGGTCGGCCGCCTGCCGGAACGCCAGCACCTCCGTCTCCACCCGATCCGCCTCGTACCCCACGAAGACCTGGTCGCCCCGCCGCACGCGGCGCCACGCGCCGGCCTCGGCGAGGTGGAGCGCCGGCGTCCCCCGCCCCTCCCCGCCGGAGTCCGACCGGGCGCTGCGGGAGCGCTCCCGTTGCTCCTCGAGCGCGCGCTCGAACCCGCGCTGGTCCACCTGGAAGCCGCGCTCGGCGGCGATGAGCTGGGTCAGGTCGATCGGAAAGCCGAACGTATCGTAGAGCTTGAAGGCATCCTCACCCGCGATCGTGCCCCCGCGCGCGCCGCCCGCGAACAGCTCGTCCAGGCGCCGCAGCCCGCCCTCGATCGTCTCGAGAAAGCGCTCCTCCTCGCCCATGGTCGTGTCCCGCACGAAGGCCGCCTTGGCCTGCAGCTCTGGGTAGACGCCGCCCAAGTCCCGAACGACGAGCTCGGTGAGCGGGGCCAGCGTGGCCTCGCGACGGCCCAGCAGCCAGGCGTGGCGCACCGCGCGCCGGAGGATCCGCCGGAGGACGTACCCACGCCCGTCGTTCGAGGGATACACTCCGTCCGCGAGAAGGAAGGCCACCGCGCGGGCGTGGTCGGCCAGCACGCGGAACGAGGCCCCCTCCCCCTCGAGGCTCCGAGGGTACGGCCGCCCGACCAGCTCGCCGACCCGCGCGAGCAGAGGCGTGAAGAGGTCCGTATGGAAGTTGTCGTCCTCGCCCTGCAGCACGGCCGCGATCCGCTCCAGCCCGGCACCGGTGTCCACCGAAGGCTTGGGGAGCGGAGTGAGCGTCCCGTCGGCCGAGCGGTCGAACTGCATGAAGACCAGGTTCCAGATCTCGAGGAACCGGCCGGCCTCGGCCTGCTTCTCGAAGGAGGCCTGCGACAGGCGCGGGACCTTCCCCCCGGGGGTCCAGGCCAGGTCCACGTAGATCTCGGTGCAGGGCCCGCAGGGACCGGTGTCTCCCATCTGCCAGAAGTTGTCCGCGTCCCCCAGGCCGAAGATCCTGGAGGCGGGAAGGCCGCTCACCTCGCGCCAGAGCCCCCGCGCCTCCTGGTCCTCATGGTGCACCGTCACCCACAGGCGCTCGGGCGGGAGGCCGAGACAGGCCTCCGAGGTGACCAGCTCCCAGGCGAAGGCGATGGCCTCTCGCTTGAAGTAGTCCCCGAACGAGAAGTTGCCCAACATCTCGAAGAAGGTGTGGTGGCGCTTGGTGAGCCCCACCTGCTCGAGGTCGTTGTGCTTGCCCCCCGCCCGGACGCACTTCTGCACCGTGGTGGCGCGAACATAGTCCCGGGGATCCTGCCCCAGGAAGGTGCGCTTGAACTGCACCATGCCCGCGTTGGTGAAGAGGAGCGTCGGATCGTCGGCCGGGACCAGCGGTGAGGAGGGAACCTCGCGGTGGCCCCGCGCGACGAAGAAGTCGAGGAAGAGGCGGCGGATCGCTGCGGATTGCATGGTGGCAATATAGAGACGGCCCAATCGGCGTCCAACGCCGATTGGGCCGGGCGGCGCGCCCCTCGAGCGCTAGCCGATCGCCTCGCGGACGGCCTCGCTCGCATCCCGACCGACGAACCCCCGCCGGGCGAGGAAGGCGAGGAGCCGGCGCCGCTTGACCGCCCGAGGCAGCTTCCCCATTTGCGCCGCTCGGCGGGAGGCCAGGGCCCGGGGGACGCTGCCGTCCGGGGCCCCGTCCGGCCAGGTCCGGTCGAGGGCGTCCTGCACCAGGCCACGATCCACCCCCATCGCCGCCAGGTCACGCCGCAGTCGGAGGGGACCCATGCCCCGCTCGACCCGCGTCTCCACGTAGTGCCGGGCGAACGCCGCGTCGTCGAGGAAGCCGGCCGCGGCCGCCCGCGCCAGGGCCGTCTCCACGGCCTCTTGGCCATGCCCCTTCCGGGTGAGCCGCCGCCCCAGGTCGGCCCGCGCGAAGGGCCGCCGCTCCAATGCCCGCAGGGCCACCCGATACGCCGCCTCCGCCGCGGCGGAGTGCTCCAGCCGACGGGCCAGGGCCGGATCCACCGGGAGACCCGGCCGAAGCCCCTCCTGCCGGGCCACCTCGACGGCCAGCGACCAACAGGGCGACCCGTCCACCGCCACCCGGACCACGCCCGTGCGCCGAGGATCCGGCACCACGGCCGTGATCCGGCCGTTAGTCCGCGTCTCCATCCTCGGCCACCCCCACCGTAGCCGCGGTCTTGATCCCCAGGAAGTCCCGCACCTTCTGCTCGATCTCGACCATCAGCGCCGGGTTGTCCCGAAGGAAGAGCTTCGCGTTCTCCCGACCCTGCCCGATCCGCTGGTCTCCGTAGGAGTACCAGGCGCCCGACTTCTGGACGATGTTCCCCTCCGCCGCGATGTCGACCAGGAGCCCGGTGTGGCTGATGCCCTCGTCGAACATCACGTCGAACTCCGCCTGCTTGAACGGCGGGGCCACCTTGTTCTTGACCACCTTTACCCGCACGTGGTTGCCGATGATGGCATCCCGCTCCTTCACGGGCCCAATCCGGCGGATGTCCAGCCGGAGCGAGGCGTAGAACTTCAGCGCCTTGCCGCCGGTCGTCGTCTCCGGGTTCCCGAACATCACGCCGATCTTCTCCCGGAGCTGATTGATGAAGACCACCGCGCAGTGCGACCGGTTGATCGCCCCGGCCAGCTTGCGGAGGGCCTGGCTCATGAGCCGCGCCTGGAGCCCCACGTGGCTGTCGCCCATGTCCCCCTCGATCTCCGCCTTGGGGACCAGCGCGGCCACCGAATCCACCACCACCAGGTCCACGGCGCCGGAGCGGACCAGGATCTCCACGATCTCGAGCGCCTGCTCCCCCGTGTCCGGCTGCGAGACCAGCAGGTTCTCGATGTCCACGCCGAGCTTCTTGGCGTACTCGACGTCGAGCGCGTGCTCCGCGTCCACGTACGCCGCCACACCACCGCCCCGCTGGACGTTCGCCGCCAGGTGGAGGGTCAGGGTGGTCTTGCCCGACGACTCCGGACCGTAGATCTCGGTGATCCGCCCCCGCGGCACCCCGCCGACGCCGGTCGCCGCGTCCAGGTTGATGGCCCCCGTGGGGATGGCCGCCACCTTCACCCGCGGCGTCTCCGCCCCCATCCGCATGATCGACCCCTTCCCCAACTGCTTCTCGATCTGGGAGATCGCGAGGTTCAGGGCCTTGCGGCGCTCCGCGTCGAGCTTGGTCTCGTCGGCTCCCATCGGGACCCTCATGTGTAAAAGTGACTGATTTCGCTACACTCTGGCACTGACCAGTATATCACCGAATAGAATCCGAAGCAACCCCTCACAGGCGCCACGCGTCCGGCACGTGCTCCACCTCCACCCGACCGCCCCACGTCCGGACCGCGACGAGATCGAACCGGAACTCGTCGTCCGGACGCCCGTGCCGCAGCCGCCACAGCGCGGCCACCCGCCCGATCGCCTCCTGCTTCCGCCGACCGACCGACTCCCCGGGCGCCCCATGGCTCCGCCCGTTCCGCGTCTTCACCTCGACGAAGGCCACCGTGCGGCCCCGGCGGACGATCAGATCCACGTCGTGCCGGCCCAGGCGAAACCGGTGTGCCTCCACCGACCAGCCGCAGGCCGTCAGGTAGGCCAGCGCCTCCCGCTCGCCGACGAGGCCGCGCCGCTGGCGCTCGTCTTCCCATTCCCTGGTTGGCACGAATCGGCGGCGGGCTGACATGCCCAATGGTAGGACGCGCGGGGAAGGACGCCCGCATCCCGGCGACGCGGGATGCATCCTGCCGGCGCCGGTCCCGAGCCTAGCGGCAGTACTCGTCGAGCTGGTCGAATCCGATCAGGATGTCTCGGGGCTTGCTGCCGTCCGGTGGGCCGAGGATGCCCGCCTCCTCCAGCTGGTCGATGATCCGGGCGGCTCTCCCGTAGCCGATCCGCAGCCGACGCTGGAGCAGGGACGTGGAGCCGCCCTGGTTCTGCAGGCAGGCCTCGGCTGCCTCGCGGAAGAGCGCGTCCCGCTCGCCCTCCCCCCGATCCGCCGGTCCGCCCTCGGCCTCCGCCTCCAGCGCCCGGATCTCGTCCAGGATGTTGGACTCGGCCGGCTCCGCCGCCGCGGCCGCCTCCGTCGCGCGGGCCTCCCGCTGCGCCACATACCAGGCCATCACCCGCTCGGTCTCCTCGGTCGCGATGAAGGCCCCCTGGAGCCGCATCGGCTCGCTCTTGCCCGGGGGAAGAAACAGCATGTCCCCGTTGCCCAGCAACGCCTCGGCGCCATTCTGATCGAGGATCGTCCGACTGTCGACCTTCGACGCGACCCGGAACGCGATCCGGCTCGGGAAGTTCGCCTTGATCAGCCCGGTGATCACGTTCACCGACGGACGCTGGGTCGCCAGGATGATGTGGATCCCGATCGCGCGCGCCTTCTGCGCCAGGATCGCGAGCGGGGTCTCCACCTCCCCCTGCACCGTCATCATCAGGTCCGCCAGCTCGTCCACGATCACCACGATGAACGGCAGCGGACCCTCGGCGTAGGCGACCTCGACCGGCTCCTCCGGCGGCGTGTCCGGCGCCTCGGCGCTGATGCTGGCGAGGGTGACCACCGGCCGCTCCGGGTTCTTGAGTGGCTTCCCCTCCGCCAGCTTGCGGTTGAAGTCCGCCAGGTTGCGGGCCCCGTTCGCGTGCAGCAGGGCGTAGCGCCGCTCCATCTCGTGCACCGCCCACTTGAGCGCCGTGGCCGCCTCGTGGTTGTTGGTCACCACCCGGTGGCGCAGATGGGGGAGCGCCTGGTACATCGAGAGCTCGACCATCTTCGGATCGATCATCAGCAGGCGCAGGTCGCGCGGGCTGTACCGGTAGACCAGGCCGGTGATGATGGTGTTGATCGCCACCGACTTGCCGGATCCGGTGGCGCCCGCGATGAGCAGGTGGGGCATCCGCGCCAGGTCCGCGATGACCGGGCGGCCCTCGAGATCCCGCCCCAGCGCCACGGGCAGCGTGGCGCGGGCGCGGGTCCACTCCGGCGTCTCCACCAGCTCGCGCAGCGTCACGATCCGCGCCGTCGGGTTCGGCACCTCGACCCCCACCGCGCCCTTGCCCGGAATCGGGGCCACGATGCGGATGGAGGGGGCGTGCATCGCCAACGCCAGGTCGTCCGCCAACGCGGCGATCCGCCCGACCTTCACCCCTGGCGCCGGGACGACCTCGAACTGAGTCACCACCGGGCCGGTCGTGCGACCCGCGATGGCGCCCTCCACCTTGAACGTCCGCAGCGTGTCCACCAGGACCTGGGCCAGCCGATCGAGCTGGGCCTCGCCGGCATCCACGTCCCGGCTCGCGGGCGGCGCGAGCAGGTCGATCGGGGGGAGCGCCTCGAGCACCTCCGGCCCGGGTGCGGGTGGGGGCTCGGTGGATGGCCGCGAGCGACGCCCCTTCATGGGCGGCGGCAGCCGGACCACCACGTCCTCCACCTCGTCCTCCTCGGTCGGCGGCCCCGGGGTCGCAGCCATCGGGGGCTCGGCCTCGAGCTCCGGCGCGCCGGCACGCCCCTCCAGGCGTTGCAGCGGATGCCACGCGACGGTGACCAGGGTGAGGGCCGAGAGCGCCACGAAGCCGACGAGCACTCCGCCGGCGACGCCGATCGAGTCCACCACCAGCCGCGCCACCGCGCCGGGCAGGATGCCGGTGAGGCGCGCGGCGAGGGTCCACTCGCCGAGCGGGGCGTCGAACGCCGCGGGCGTGAGCCGGCTCAGCAGGCCGACGAAGTAGGGAGTGAGGAGACTCAGGCCGGCCAGCAGCGAGGCCACCCGGCTGCGGCCCAGGCCGGCCAGGCGGTCGAACCCGGCGAGCCCGAGGCCGACGCCGAGGAGCGGGAAGCCAAGGGCGCCGGCGCCGAACCAGCGCCAGAGGGCGGCGCCGAGCCCGGAGCCCAGCGGGCCGGTGATGGTGCCGGGGAGCAGGGCCAGCCCGAGGAACACGCCGAGGGCAAGGGCGCTGAGCGCCAGCAGCCGGCGGCGGGCGTCGTCGTTCATGTGGTGGGGCCGTCGGGTTGGCGGGTCACCCGACGGTCCTGGTACTGTAGCAGGACGGGATAGGCGTCTTCCCGGGCCGC
>JBFIUJ010000129.1:0-7923 GCA_041607595.1 Gemmatimonadales bacterium
GACAGCGCCTCCGCGATGGCCTCCCGCCGGTCAACCCGCATTCGGTGCGGCCCCTCGCCCATGCCGGCCGCCACGTCGGCCAGGATGCGCTCGGGGTCCTCGGTGCGCGGGTTGTCCGAGGTGACGATCGCCACGTCCGCCACCTCCGCCGCGATCCGTCCCATCTCCGGGCGCTTGCCCCGGTCCCGGTCGCCGCCGCAGCCGAAGACCACGATCAGGCGCCCGGCCGTGAGCGGACGGAGGGTTTCCAGCGCGCGGGCGAGCGCGTCCGGCGTGTGGGCGTAGTCCCGCAGCACGACGCAGGGGCGGTCCGCGATCCGCTCCATCCGGCCAGGCACCTGTGGAGCCGCGACCAGGCGCTCGACGACGCCGGCGAGGCTCACGCCCAGCTCGAGCGCGCACGCGCCCGCCGCCAGCGCGTTGGACACGTTGAAGGCGCCCAGCAGCGGCAGGGCCACCTCCGCCGTGCCGAACCGCCCCTCCATCCGGAACCGGGTGCCGGTGGCGGCCAGGCTGATCCCGGTCGCCCGGAGGTCGGCCCCGGAGGCCAGGCCGAACCGGACCCGGCGCACCGGGCCTGGCGGGAGGTCCCACGCGGGATCGTCCGCGTTGAGCACCTCCACCCCGTCGGGGCGGAGCAGCGTCCGGAGCAGGAGCTTCGCCTCCCGATAGGCCTCCATGGTGCCGTGGTAGTCCAGGTGATCGCGGGTCAGGTTGGTGAACACCCCGGCGGCGAACGCGAGGCCATCCAGGCGCCCCTGGGCCAGGCTGTGGCTCGAGGCCTCCATCGCCGCCTGGGTGGCGCCGCGGTCGACCAGGGCTGCCAGGGTCTCCTGCAGATCGATCGGTCCCGGGGTCGTGAGGTTGCCGGCGATGGAGGGGATCGGATCGCCCCGGCCGTCGAAGGCGCCCAGCGTCCCGATGCTCCCCGTGGTGCCGCCGGCATTGAGGAGATGCCGCACGAGGGCGGTGGTGGTGGTCTTCCCGTTGGTGCCGGTGATCCCGATCAGGGTGAGTCGGCTCCCGGGGTCGCCGAACCAGGCCCGGCCGAGCAGCTGGGCCGCGCGGCGCCCGTCGCGCACTACCACTTCCGGGACGGCACCGCCGCTCGGCTCCTCGACCACGACCGCCGCGGCGCCCGCGCGCACCGCCTCCGGCACGAAGCGGTGCCCGTCCACCGCCGAGCCCCGGACCGCGACATAGATCCACCCGGGGCGCACCGCCCGGCTGTCGGCGGTCACGCCCGACACCGGCACCGGACCCGGGGGCACCGACACCACGAGGCCCGCCGAGGCGAGGGGCGCCACGAGCGGGGCCAGCGGGCGCTCGGTCACTCGGCCCAGAGCGTGACCGTCGCTCCGGCCCGCGCCGACGAGCCCGCGGCGGGATCGCTGCGGATCACCCGTCCGCTTCCCCGCACCGCCACGTGCAGCCCCCGCCGGTGCAGCGCGAGCGAGGCCGCCCGCACCGAGAGCCCCGCCACCCGCGGCACCAGGCGATCGGTGTCCGACGGGGCCGGGGGCGCGGCCGGAGGCCACGCGATCACGACGGCCGGCTCCGGCTCCGGGGTCGACCCCGGCTGGGGCTCGGTCGCCTCGGCGGTCGGCCGCACCATGCGTCCCCGGTCGAGCGCGACCCGGCGGGAGGCGAGCGCCTGCTCCACCAGGGCCCGGGTGACCGGGGCGGCGGTCTGGCTCCCGTAGTAGCCGCGACCGCCCCGGGGGCTGTCGAGCTTGACGATCACCACCAGCTGGGGATCGTCCGCCGGGAAGATGGCGGCGAACGAGGCGATGTAGCTGCCGGCGCGATAGCTCCCGTCCTCGAAGCGGCGGGCCGTCCCGGTCTTACCCAGAATCTGGAAGTTGGCGAGCTGGGCTCGGGCCCCGGTGCCCCCGTCGCCCACGGCGCCTCGAAGGAAGCTCCGCAGGGTGGCGGCGACCTCGGGCGATACCGCGCGCCGCACCGGCTCCGGGCGGTGGCGGTAGCGCACGCCGCCGCGGGCATCGCGCACCTCCCGAACCAGCGACGGGGTGAGCAGGATGCCGTCGTTGGCGATGGCCGCATAGGCCGCGGCCAGCTGGACGGGGGTGACCGCGAACTCGTAGCCCATCACGAGGCCGGCTCGGCTGTAGGCGGTCCACCGGTGAGGGTAGGCCAGGTGTCCCCGCGACTCCGAGGGATACTCAATCCCCGTCGGGCTCCCGAACCCGAAGGCCCGCAGCATCTCGAACTGCCGCTCCACCGAGAGCTCGGCGGAGAACTTGGACATGGCGATGTTGCTCGAGACCTGGATCGCGCGGGCCAGGGTGAGCGGCCCCGACTCCCGGTGGGTATCCTCGATGTCGCGATAATCCGCGGGCCCAAGCGGGTTGTCCTTGAGGGGCATCCGCCATCGCCCGCCCTCCCCGCTCACCGCGGCACCGCTGTCCACCAGACGGTGCGCCAGAAGGGCGGCGGCCGTGAACAACTTCGCCGTAGACCCGGGCTCGAACGCGTCGATGATCGTGCCGGCCCGTGCCGTCTCGCTCCCCCGCGCGCGCGAGGCGAGGGCCAGGATCTCGCCCGTCCGGGGATCCAGCAGGACGACGTCTCCCCCCTCGGCCTCAAGGTCGGTCAGCGCATCGTCCAGGCTGCGCTCGGCGATGTCCTGGAGCTCGGCGTCGAGCGTGAGGGTCACGTCGTAGCCCGGGACGGGGGCGCGCCGGCGCCGGGCGGGCGACTCGTAGCGGCGTCCCCGGCTGTCGCGCAGGACCACCGCTTCCCCCGGCTCGCCGGTCAGCAACGAGTCCACGGCGAGCTCGAGACCGGAGATGCCGCGGCCTTCGGCGCCCAGCGCGCCGATGATGGGACGCGCGAGGGGGCCCGAGGGGTGGAAGCGACGGTACTCCGGCTCCAGGTGGACCCCGCGCAGCGCGCGGAGCGGCGCGACCTGGGTGGCCGTGAACGGGCCGCGGAACGGCAGCCACGGCCGGCCGCTGGCGAAGGCGCGGGCGATCTGGGCGGGTGGGAGGTCCAGCTGGGTCGCCAGCGTGCGCATCACCCTCGTCCGGTCGAGGACCTCGTTGGGGGCGACCCCGACGTGGTAGGACTCTTGGGTGACGGCGAGCGGGATGCCGGTGCGGTCGTAGATCGTTCCCCGCCGCGCGGGCAGCTGGACGATGGCGGTGCGGGTGGAATCGGCCCTCGCGGCCCACACCTTCCCCTGGAGCAGCTGGACCTGGGCGGCCCTCACGACCACGGCCGCCAGGGCGACGGTGAGCCCGACCTCCAGCGCGCGAATCCGGGCCGAGGGTCGGGCCATCAGCGGCCGGAGGGGCGCGGGGCCGGCAGGAGGCGGAGCTCCGCCCCGGTGGCGGGCCGGAGGCCGAGGTCGCGCTCGACCTTGCGCCCGAGGACTTCGCGGCTCGATGCCCGGCGGATCTGGCGCTCCAGGTCTGCCCGGCGGGACTCCAGCGTGGTCCGCGCCTGACGCAGCTCGCGCAGCCGGTCCGCCGTGCGCAGCGAGGCGACTTGGCGGACCTGCACCAGCGTGGCCACCGCCAGGAAGAGCAGCAGCCAGGCCATCACCCAGTGGCGTCCCTTAAGGGTCATCCGCGGTTCGAAACACTCGGAGTTTGGCGCTGCGCGCGCGCGGGTTGGCGGCCAGTTCGGTCTCGTCGGGCAGGATCGGGCGGCGCGGCACCGGATGCCCCAGCGGGCGCCCCCGGCAGCGGCAGATCGGCTGCTCCGTGGGGCACACGCAGCGCCGCGCCCACTCGGCGAAGGCGTGCTTCACGAGGCGGTCCTCGCCTGAATGATAACTGATCACGGCCAATCGCCCACCGGGCGGCAGCGCATCGCGGAAGGCCGGGAGCGCGCGCGCCAGCGCGCCCAGCTCGTCGTTCACCCCGATCCGGATCGCCTGGAAGAGCCGGGCGAAATCGGCCGGTCCACTCCGCCTCCCGAGCACGGCGCGGATCGCGTTCACCAGATCGTCGCTCGTCTGGAACGGCGCGCGGGTCCGCCGACGGACGACTTCCGCGGCCAGCCGGCGGCCTCGCCGCTCGTCCCCGAACTCGAAGAACCACCGCCCCAGGTCCTCGGCCGAGGCCTCGTTCAGCACTTCGGCCGCGGTGGGCCCATCCGGCCCCATCCGCATGTCCAGGGGGGCGCCGGGGCGGAAGGTGAAGCCACGGCGATCGGCGTCCAGCTGGAGAGAGGAGACGCCGAGATCGAGCAGGATCAGATCCGGCCGGAAGCCGGCGACCGCGGAGAGGGCCTCGGGGGCGTCGAAGGTGGCCTCGAGGTAGCGGATTCCCGCCGAGCCGAGACGCTCGCCGGCCCGTGCGATCGCCTCGGGGTCCCGGTCGATGGCGAGCACCTCGAAGCCCGCCGCGAGCAGCGCGCGGGCGTGGCCCCCGTCCCCGAGCGTCCCGTCCACGGCGCGCCGCCCCTCACCGGCCTCTGCGGCCGCGAGGACCGCGTCGAGGAGCACCGGCGCGTGGTAGTCGGTGTTCATGCCCGCGGCTCCAGCCCCGAAACGCGACACCCCGTCCGGGACCGGACGGGGTGCGGCGCGAGCTTCCAGGAGCGGGGCTGACGGGGCTCGAACCCGCGACCTCCGCAGTGACAGTGCGGCACTCTAACCAAGCTGAGCTACAGCCCCTGGTGCGAGGCACCCGAATATAGAAGGAGGCGTGCTCAGGTGGTAGTCCCTCTTAGCGGCAATAGGCCTTGACCATCGAGGCGACTCGGGGCCTGAGGCTGCTGAGGTACTGCAGCCGCTTCGCCGAATCGTCCTCCGCGGTGGAGCGACCGAGCTCGAAGGCGCTCACGGTTCGCGGCAGCAGCGCTTCGTATTCCCGGGCCAGATCGCACGACTTCTGCGACTCGACCTGCGGATCGAGCTTCACGACTTGGGCGAAGAGCGCGATCCCCAGGAAGTAGTTGGTGAACCCCGCTGCACGCCCTCCGGGTGGCGCGATCTCCACCGCCTTCTGGAGCAGGGTCCCCGCGGTCACGAGGTCCTGGGGCTCCTGGAAGAGCGGCCGGGCCGCGTTGAGCAACAGGAGTGCGGCGTTTTCCTTGTCCTCCGTGTTCCCCCGCCGGGCCCCCTCGTCCAGGAACGGAACCGCGTCGGCGAACCGCTTCGCGTTGAGCAGCACCTGGCCCGCGTAGATCGCCGCCGCCGAGTTGGTGGGGTCGATCTCCAGGAACCGCCGGGTCACCGCGACGACGCTGTCGAGCGGCCCGGCGAGCGTATAGGCGGTCAGCAGCTGGGAGAGCAGATCCTTGTTGTCGGGGTAGAGGTTGGCGCCAATCCGGGCCCATCTGAGCAGGCGGGCGGTGTCCGGCGCGGTCCCGGCCACCGTGGTGATCTTCAGGAAGAAGGTCGTGTCCGCCTTGGTCGAGTCGTTCAGGAACACCTGCTCGAGGGCATCCACCGCGCAGCCGTAGTCGCCCAGGAAGATGCAGGCGTTGCTCTTCAGGTCGAACAGGTCCGCGTTGGTGGGATCGATCTCGAGGCCCTCCTCCGCCACCTCCTTCGCGGTCTCCGCCCGGCCGTACTGCAGGAACACGCGGAAGGCGTTCTCTCGAAGCGGCTGGTTGGTGGGGGCGATGAGCAGCATCTGCTTCAGGGCGCGGATCACCTCGCTGCTATCGCCCCGCTGCTGGTACTGGTCGGCCAGCGTCGTCCAGGCGGGAAGGCTGAGGGGATCGCCCTTGACCGCGTTCTCCAGATGCGAGGTGACCTGCTCGGAGGGGGCCTTGCGATCCTGCGCCAGCTGGGCCAGGCAGAGCTCGGCCAGCCCGTGGTTGGGCAGCGTGCGGATCGCCTTCTCGGCGGCCTGCTGGGCCTTGTCCGGCCGGGCGGTGCGGAGATTGATGCATTCCCGCGCATCCTCCAGCGCCTTGACGGCGCTCGAGAACTGATCCGCCACCTTGGATCCGAGATCCTCGAATTTCTGGTTGGGCTCCTGCGTCAGCGACACCACGGCCCCGGCGTCGTCGTTCAGGCCGGAGAACCTCGCCGTCAGGGTGTAGCGGCCGGCGTCGGCCCTCGCCAGCGTGCTGCTGACCATCGTGCGGGCCTGGAACTCCTGGGCGAAGCGCCGGGCCGCCGCGGGGCCCAGGATGGCGTCGTTCGGATAGCCGTAGCGTCCGAGGGCCTCGTTCATCTGGGAGCGAGTGACGATCCGGAAATCCCGGCCGACCACCTTGTCCATCCGCTCGCGGAGGCCCGCCCCGATCTGGACCGCGGCCGACGAGTCGGCCGAGGTGAAGACGAACGGATTGGCCACCAACAGCCGAGGCGCAGTATTCGCGGTCGTCCCCGACCGGCGCGTCGGGATCTGCGCCGCCAGGGGGCCCGCCACGGCGGCCGCGAGCACCACCGTAAGGGAAGTACGAATCAAAGACATCCCAATACCTCCAAGTCGTTGGCGGCCCAGCCGGACCTCGACCGTCGCGCACCCTGCGCGCCGGACACATGGGCGAAGAGGGATTCGAACCCCCGACATCCTGCGTGTAAGGCAGGCGCTCTGAACCGCTGAGCTATTCGCCCGCGCCCCGCCCTTCCAATCAGAGTGCGATCCCCAGCGGGAACAAGACGCAGTAGCCGACGACCAGTAGCACCGCGGCCGCACTGGGATGGCCGGCGGCCAGGATCACGTAGCCCGCCGAGACGGCCAGGGTGGCCGTCCCGAGCAGGACCAGATTCCGGCGGCCGAAGAGGGCGGCCCGGCGCGCGGGCGATTTCGGGGAAGCAGGCATAGGGCCTGAGCTTACACGCTGCGCGGACACCGGTCAAGCGGACCGGCGCCCCGAATCTCCAGCCCCTCCTATAAGGTAACGCCTGGACCCCCGGAGCGGTCCACACCCTATAAGACGAGACGCCCGGGGGGGCCCGGGCGTTTCATCGAAGGTGAGGACGGTGGCGCCTCCGCCCCTCAGGGCAGCTGGGATCGCAGCCGGTCGGCGATGGCCAGGCCGAGGTCGGAGAGGCTCTGTCCCTCGGCCTGAGTCAGGTTCACCCGCCGGCCCGCCTTGCCCCCCGGCCCGCCCAACCGCGCCACCACCCGATAGGACTCGCCGACGCGCTCCATGGTCCCGATCACCACCGCCTTCGCGTGGAGGGCTGCGGCCAGGGCCTCGGCGGCCGCCGGGCTCAGGATGGCATCGGGCGAGTACCCGTACTGCTCCAGCGCCCTGTTGGTGCTCGCGCGGGAAACGACCGCGTACTCCGGCATGCTGGTCCGCTCCAGCTGGCGGCGGATTCCCGCGGCCAGCTCCACGGCGTGATCGAACGGCACGGCCGGCGCCGTGTCCGGGGTGACCACCAACAGCAGCGCCGACGGCCCCCGGGCCTCGAGACTGCGCTTGGGAGGAACCTGAGCCGACGCCGAGGAAGCGACGAGGGCCGCGAGCAGGGTCGGGACCATCCACAACGAGTACCGCAACTGCGTCTCTCCTGGGCCGAAGATTCGTGCACCCCCCGTATCGGCACCGCGCTATGCGGGCTTGAGGCCGGGCGGAGCCGCCGTCGGGGGGTGTCGAAATGAACGAGGTGGGCGCGGGCCCCACCGGTCACTTGAGATAGGACTTCAGCCGATCGGCCACGGCCAACCCGAGCTCGCTCAGGCTCTGCCCCTCGGCCTGGGTCAGCTCCACGCTCTGGCTTCCCAGGGCCTCCGGCCCTCCGACGTGCGCCACCACCCGATAGACCGCGCCGACCAGCTCCAGGTTGGCGGTCACCACCGCCTTGGCCTGAAACACCTCCGCCAGGGCCCCGGTGGCGGCCCGGGTGAGGATGGCATCGGTGGGATACCCGTACTGCTCCAGCGCCTTGTTCATGATCTGGCGGGAAACCACGGCGTATTCCGGTTGGGCGATCTTCTCCAGCCGACCGCGGATACTGGTGGCCAGCTCGACGGCCCGCTCGAA
>JBFIUJ010000130.1:0-7866 GCA_041607595.1 Gemmatimonadales bacterium
GACCCCGTCCCAGGCGCAGTCGGCGCCCGCGGCCGCCAGCGCGGCCGCGTTGGCCAGGTAGGCCGAGCGGTCCCACTTGGAGAGGAGGGCCGGGTGTCCGCCGCTGGCGGCTTCGATCATGGCCGCGCTGGGTCGGAACGGCGCCGCGGGAGCCCTGGGCGCACCGCCAGCAGACCCTCGGCCCCAGGCCTCGTAGGCGCCCCAGTCGCCGCCCAGCAGCCAGGCGCCGGGCGGCAGCCGAGCGGCGGCCTCGCCCACCCGCCGGGACAAGGCCGCGGAGTCCGAGACGTCCAGGAGGTTCACGCCCAGCAGGAGGGCGCCGGCCTGAGCGAAGTGCGTGTGGTTGTCGATGAACCCCGGCGCGACCAACCGCCCGGGGAGCCGCTCGACGACGGTTGCCGGCCCCCGATGCCGCAGCGCGTCGGCGTCGGTTCCCACCGCGACGATTCGGTCGCCCCGGAGGGCCAGGGCCTGCGCCCACGGCCTGGCGCTGTCCCCGGTCCAGATGCGGGTGCCGGTGAGGACGAGGTCCGCGACCTGGCCGCCGGCCGAAGACGGCGCCCACAGGAGGGCGAAGCCGAGGACGAGTCGAGGAACGCGCAGTCGCATGAGGCCCTCCCGGGCGCTCAGAGGGATCGCAGCTCCTGCACGGCGGCGCTGGCCGCCTGCATCAAGTACCCGATCTCGGCGCCGTTGCTCACCATCATCATGCCCCGCGAGGCCCACAGCCTGGTCATCGCGGTGTCATTGGTGTGGATCCCCGGCCACACGTTATGGCGACGGCAGGCGGTGATCGTCTCCGTGATGGCGACCTCCATCTCGGGCGCCTCCATCAGGCCGGGCACCCCCAGCGCGATCGAGAGGTCCGTGGGGCCGACCAGGGCGGCGTCCACGCCGGGAACGGCGAGGATGTCGTCGAGCCCGCTTACCGCCTCGCGGGTCTCCACCTGCACGATCAGCATGGTCTCCTCGTTCGCCCGGCGCATCGCGTCCACCAGCGGGCCCCCGAGGAACCCGGTGTGCCCGCGGGCCAGCACGCTGCCCCGCCTCCCGTCCGGCGGGTACTTCATCATCGCGACGGCCTCCCGGACCTGGGCCGCCTCGGTCACCCGCGGGAGCATGATCCCCTGGGCTCCGGCGTCGAGCACCTGGGTGACGGCCGGATAGGAGAGCTCGGGCACCCGGACGATCGGCGTCACCCCGGCGAGCCGGGCGGTCCGGCTCAGGTCCGCGATGGTCTCGAGGTTGAAGGGCCCGTGCTCGCCGTCGATCAGCACGAAGTCGAAGCCCGCGTTGGCCAGGAGGTAGACGATCGAGGTCTGGCGGATCTCCACCACCATGGTACCGATGGCGCGGCGTCCATCCCGGAGGCTGCGTTTGAGTCGATTGTCCGGCACGATCGTGAGCGGCAACGAAGGCTCCTCGCGACAGGGAAGAGGTCGAGCGGTCAATGGAAGGAGTCGAGCACCCTGGCGAGGCAGGCCTCGATCTCCTCGAGCTCTACCGGCTTCACCAGGACGCGCTCGGGGGGGACACCGGTCACCCCCTCGGCGGTCAGCTGGGTGAGGTCGCCGGAGAGGAAGATCACGCGATCGGCCAGGTGGGGGCGGTCGTTCGCCAGGGCACGGTAGAGCGCCACACCGCCCATCGTGGGCATGCGGAGGTCGGCCAGGATCACGTCCACGGCGGTCTCGCCGAGGGTGCGCAGGGCCTCCCGCCCGTCGCCCGCCTCGACGACCGAGGCACCCCGGCGGCGGAGGAAGCGGGCCACCGGCTGCCGGACCGACACCTCGTCGTCCACGATCATCACGCGGGCCCCGGCCAGGGGGGCGGGCGGCCCACCGTCCCCGTCCGACGTGCTCGGCGCCACGGGCTCTTCCGACGGACGGGCCTGCGGGAGATCGATCACGAAGGCGCCCCCCGCGGCGGAGCCCTCCGCCAGCCGGAGCTCGCCTCCGGCTTCCCGGACGATTTGGCGCGAGATGTACAGGCCCAGGCCGGTGCCCTGCATGCCCTTGGTGGTGAAGAACGGATGGAAGACCCGCGCCGCCACCTCGTCCGGCACGCCGGGCCCGCTGTCGCGCACGGTCAGCAGCACCCGCCCGCCCGCCGCCTCGCCCGCGATCACGATCGACCGCGGAGGCGGGACTTCTCGAAGCGCCTGCACCGCGTTGCTCATCAGGTTGACGAGCACCTGCTCCAACCTGGCGGGGTCGCCCCGCACCGGAGGAAGGCCGTGCGGCAGGCGGACGTCGAGGGTGATCTCGTCCACCTGGAACTGGTGCGCCACGAGCGCCACCGCGTCGTCGACGACCACGTCCAGCCGGGCATGGTCCGCGGGGCTGTCGCTCCCGCGGGTGAACCGGAGGAGTCCGCTCAGGATCCGGCTCGCCCGCCGGGCCTGCCGCAGGATCTGGGTGAGGTCCTGTCGCTGCTCCGGGTCCAGATGGGGCTCGCCCAGCCGGGCCTGGGCGATGGCGGACACGGCCATCAAGGGGTTGTTGACCTCATGGGCGACCCCCGCGATCAGCTCGCCGGCGGCGACGAAGCGCCCCTGCTCCCAGGCGCGCTGCCGCAGCACCCGGGTCATCTCGTTGAAGTGGATCGAGAGCTGCCCGAGCTCGTCGTTGCGTCCCACCGGGACCTGGGCGGCGAGGTCGCCCTCGGCAATCCGGGCGAGTCCATCCTCGAGGTTCCGCAGGGGTCGTCCGATCCACCGGTGGCCCAGCAGGAGCAGCACCGGCAGGAGGCCCCCGCCCACGACGAGGATGAGGATCAGCACGCGCAGCGCGTTCACGATCGCGGCCGAGAGGGCTTCCTCGCGCGCGATCAGGTCGGCCAGCCCCTCGCGCTGGGCCGCCCCCAGCTCCTCGTCGGTCTCCCGCAGGCGCCCGTCCACCACCTGGAGGCGCTCGAGGGCCCGGGTGCGCTCGCCCAGCTCGAGCAGGGCCACCGCCTCGCTGATGCTGATCTCGAGCCGGCTCAGCGCGTCCTCGGTGCGGCCGAGCAGGCCGCGGAGGCGCTCCGGGGCCTCGCCGAAGCGGCCAGCGAGCCGCTGGTCCGACACTTGGGCGATCGTCGTCCGGATGGCATCGAGGGAGTCCTGTGGGGCCTCGCCCTCGGCGGTCAGGCGCCTGAGAGTGATGACCGAGGCCTCCAGGACCTCCACCCGGCGGCTCAGGTTGCCGAACATGAACGCCAGGGGCTCGGCCTCTCGCCGCATCTCCACCACCGCGGGACGGAGCCGCAGGCCGAGGTAGACCAGGACCGCGCTGGCGTACAGACCGGTCGCCAGGACGATGAGGAAGAGCAGCGCCCGGAGACTCATCGCCCGTCCCGTGCGGGCCGATCGGCCGAGGCGGTGGATCATGGCCCGCCCCCGGTCGTGTCCGGCTGGTGGAGCGGGACCGGCTGCAGGCCATCCTCCGTGAGGCGGACCATGCGGAGGCTCCACACCCGCTCGGGGCCGAAGGACACCGGGCCGGTCACCCCACGATAGGGTGGACGGCGCACTCCGAGCGTCTCCAGATAGCGGCAGATCGCGGCCCGATCCGGGCCGACCTCGCGAATGGCCTGGGCCAGCAGCATGATCGCGTCGTGGAACATCGCCTGGGGGCCCGTCGGCGCCACACCGGCCACCCGTCGCCACCGGGCGACGAAGGCCTCGGACAGGGAGTCTCCCGGCGTCGGGACCCAGAACGACACCACCGAGAGGATCTGCGCGGCCGGCCCGGCGATGTCGCGGAGAGCGGGCAGGACGAGCGACCCATCCCCCCCAACCACGGGCACTCCGGGCAGCATCTGGAAGACCAGGCGGGCGGTCGTCCCCGTGTCGTGCTGCCGCCCAGCGACCACCACGACGTCCGGCGACGCCCGCTTGAGCGCGGCCAACACCAGCGTTTCGAGGTCGGCCCCGGCGATGATCGGGACCACGTCCAACACCATGGCCCCGCGACTGCTGAGCTCGGCCCGCACCCCGTCCCGGAGACCCGTCCCATACTCGTCGTTGTCGTAGAAGATGGTCGCCTGCCGAGCCTTCAGGACGTCCACCACGTACCGCGCGATGAACGCGCCCTCGGTGGAATCGTCGGGCGGGAGCACGAATGTCCACTGCCCAACCGCCTGCAGCAGCCTGCTGGTGCCGGTCGGCACGACCTGAGGGATCTTCCGCTCATTATAGATCGGGCCGGCCACCAGGCTTCCGCGACTCCCGGCATGGCCCGCGATCGCCACGATCCGAGGGTCGGCGCTGAATTGCTCGGCCCGCTCGAGCTCGGTGTCCGACCTCTCGCCGTTCCGCACCGAATCCCAGACGATGCGGATGCGCGCTTCACGGGGACGCCGGCGCTCGTCCAGCTCGTCCTGGGCGACCGCCACGATCGGCGCGTACACGCTCGACATGGGAAAGCCGATCAGGACTTCCTCGGGCGGCTCGGCGCAGCCCGCCAGGCCGGCGGAGCCCGGAATTGCGAGGATAAGGAGCGCGCGCCACGGACGGGCGAAGGGCACCGGTGCTTCCAATCGAAAGGGACCGGACAGGGGATTTCCATGGTACTCCGGCAACGGAGGCAGGGGAAGGGCGCCGCGGCGAGCCCGGCAGGCGCAGGTTCTGCCCGCCGCCGGACGGGTGTATCTTTATGGTGTCCTTCAGGCAGACGGCCCCCTCTCCCCGTCACCGAGCCAGGCCCATGTCGCACGTGCACAGTGCAGTCCCACAGGAAGACCAGGACCCGCCCCGCTGGAATTGGCGCGAGGTCGTCGCCCGGTACCAGACGCCGAGCGCCCGCCGGAGCATTTGGCAGCTCTGCTCCACCCTCGGGCCGCTGCTCGTGACGCTCTTTTTGATGTACTTCGCTTTCGCGGTGGGGTACTGGCTGGTCCTGCTCCTCGGGGCGATCGCGGGTGGCTTCCTGGTGCGGACCTTCATCATCATGCACGACTGCGGGCACGGCTCGTTCTTCCGTTCCAAGCGGGCGAACGACATCGTGGGGTTCATCACCGGCGTCCTGACGCTCACCCCCTACGTCCAATGGCGGCGGGACCACGCCATCCACCACGCCACCTCCGGGGACCTGGACCATCGCGGCCTGGGCGACATCACGACCCTGACCGTGCGCGAGTACCTGAGCCTCTCCACCTGGAAGCGGATCAAGTACCGTCTCTACCGGAATCCCCTCGTGCTGCTCGGCCTCGGCCCCGTCTGGCTGGTGGTGGAGCAGCGCCTGAAGACCAAGAGCTCCGCCGGGCCGAAGGAAGTCTGGAGCGTCCGCGCGACGAACCTCACGCTCCTGGCCCTCTTCGCGGCCACGAGCATGCTGATCGGTCCCACGAAGGTGCTGCTGATCTACCTACCGGCCTTCATGGTGGCCGGCGCGTCGGGGATCTACCTCTTCTACGTGCAGCACCAGTTCGAGGAGACCTACTGGGCCCAGCACGCAGAGTGGGACTACGCCACGGCCGCCATCCGGGGCAGCTCGTACTACCGTCTCCCGGCGGTGCTCAACTGGTTCACCGGGAGCATCGGTCTGCACCACGTCCACCATCTCAGCCCCAAGATCCCCAACTACCGGCTCCGCCGCTGCCACGAGGAGAACCCGGCCTTCCATGAGGTCCGCGTCCTCACCCTGTGGGAGAGCATCAAGACGCTGGGATTGAAGCTGTGGGACGAGGAGAACCGCCGCATGGTCGGGTTCGGGCACCTCCGCCGCCTCCGGTCCGGGGCGGTCCCTTCCGCCTAGGCCGCGGGCCCCACGCTCACCGCAGGCCGAGCCGCCGGCGAGCGAGCCACTCGCCGGCGAGGCCCGACAGGCACAGCCCGAAGAGCCAGAGCCACTCCCGCGCCGACGTCCTCCCCACCTCCGCCGGGGATCGCCCTTCCTGCGCGCGCAGGGTGACGGGACGAGCCATCCACTCCTCCGAGTACGTCTCTACCGCGACCAACCCGCCGGCACCGTCGGCCGTCCGCCAGCGATAGGTGCCGGGCGAGAGCCAGAGGTCGGCCCGCCCCATCCCATCGAAGGCCAGCGTGTCCCGACGGGTCCCGTCCGGCCCATCCAGGACGATCGCCTGGGGGGGCGCGGATCCGACGCCGGACCACAGGAAGGTCAGGGGACGGCCGTTCGCCACCACCGGCCTCGCCGGGCGGATGGACCCGCCGGTCGAATCCCGGCCGGACAGCAGCCAGCTCACCGAGGCGTCCACCAGCCCTCGGTAGGCCTGCTCGCCTGCCCCACCGCCGAAGGCCCACCGCCACAACCCGTCCGCCGCCACGACGATCCGGCGGCGACCGTCGGCCTCCTGGGTGCCCACAATCACCGGTCGCTGCGGACCCCGCCGGCCCTCCTGCGCCACCAGCGCGACCCAGGCCGCGGGGTCGGTCTCCAGGGGCGTGAGGTTGCGCAGCGGGGGAAAGGAGTCCACCGGCAGCCCGAGGAGGGCCGGGGCCAGCGGGGACGGCCCGCCCGGCGTCACGTACCAGTCGCCGCCCAGGACGCTTTCCCCCCGCTCGCCACTCGACCACATGATCAGGCCCCGCGATCGCCGGGGCTCGACCGCCGGCCCGGGGTCTCCCTTCAGCACGACCAGGTCCGCCCCGCGCGCGCTTCGGGCGACATCCGCCTCGGCCACGGGACGTAGGTCGTCCATCGCGAGCCACCTTCCCGCCACCTGTGCGTAGCCGTGTACCGGAACCTCGGTCACGTCCGCCAGCGCACGGTACAGCGCCCGGGCGTCCCAGTCGGCTGGGCTGGCGAGGAGCACGAGCCCGGGCGTGGCCGAGAGCTGGACCCGATGGAGGCGGAGGTCGTTGCGCGGCTCTCGATCCTCCGCCGAGGCGACCGTGATCTCCACCATCTGGTCACCCGCGGCGAGCCCGCGAGTCGACGCCACGAGCTGGATCCGAGCCCGCCCTGTCGAGCCGATCTGGGCCGTGCCGGTGGCGAGGCTTCGACCTCCCGCTCGCAGGCGGACCTCGACCGCGGTGCCGGCCGGCATCGCCGTCGAGCTCAGGTCCGCTTCGAGGCGGAGCGAATCGCCGGCAAGGAGCCGACCCGCCCCGGACACCGAGGAGATCGAGACGTCGGGCACGGGGGCGCGGGGAAACACACGGACCGTGGCGCGGCCGAGGAGATCGGCCGGCAGGTCCGCCGCATCGGTCACCTCACCGTCGGTGACGACCACGATCGCCCGCCCGCCTGCGGCCGCTCCTTCCAGCGCACCCCGGAGGTCCGATCGCCCGCCGCTGGGAAGGGTGTCGCCCGCGCGAGGCGCGACCCCGACCAGCACCACCTCGCCCAACGCGCGGGCGGTGTCGCGGGCCTCGTCCCACCGTCCCCCGACCCCGGCCATGCTCAGCGACCCGTCCAGCAGGACGAGGGGCTGGAGGGCCGGCCGCCGGCTCGGACAGCTCGCGTTCACCAACAGGAGCCCCAGGCAGCTCCAGGCGATCCCGCGGCAGATCGCGGGCAGCCAGCCGCGCCGGCCGACGCCCTCGAGCCATCCGTAGGTGGCGGCGGCAAGGGCGAATCCAAGGACGAGGACGAGAGCGATGCGCATGGGAGGGCGAGCGGGAATCCGGGGGGGAGTGCGCGGCGGCGGGTGTCGCTGGGCCGGACCGACCTCCGGTCAGTCGCCCGCGGCGAGCGCCACCGCCTCGGCAATGCCGAAGCGGTTCTCGAAGAAGGCGCGTCCGACGATCACGCCGGCGAGTCCTGCATCGCGGGCCGACACCAAATCGCCGAGCACGCCGATCCCGCCGCTCGCGATGACGCCCACGCCGGACTCCTGGAGGGCGTGGGCGCCGGCCACATCCGCGCCGGTCAGCATGCCGTCCCGGCTCACGTCGGTGTAGACCAGCGTCCGGATGCC
>JBFIUJ010000131.1:0-7841 GCA_041607595.1 Gemmatimonadales bacterium
CGCGGGCGCGGCCCTATCTCCTGGTGGGCCTCGGGCTCCTCACCGTCCGCAACCACGTTCGGACCGAAGTGGTGGACGGCTCCGGCAATCCCCTGCCCAACTTCTCCTCCAAGGGGAACTACGGCGACGATGCGCTGCAGGGACATCTCGGCGCCGGCGTGACCCTTCGGCCGAGCGGCCTCCCGGTCGGCCTCACCGTCGAGGGCCGAGCCACTCGGCTGATCAACAACTACTCCGGCGGCTTCCAGGGCAACTGGAACCCGTCGATCACGGTGGGGGTCAAGACCGGCGGCTGAAACACGAGTGGTCGAAAGCCAAAGGTCGAGAGTCGAAGGTCGAAGGGGCGGGTCCCTGTGGCACTATCCCCAGGCAGACTCCCCCTTGCACCTTTCTCCGGTTCCCCGCCGTCGCGGCTAAAGCCGCCCTCAAGGACTACTCGGGTCCGGGTCGCGCATGACGCGCTCCCAAGGGACCCTCGGTCCCGGCTCGGCTGATGTCGCTGAAGCGCCGAGTAGCCGACCCACCTGCCGGGCCCCCACTCCACACTGTGGAGACGGGGCTCTTGGCATGCGAGGCATGTTCGCGTGGTCGCAGGGGGTGAGGCCTATTCGCTCTTCCCTTTTCGCTCTTCCCTTTTCTCTTTTCGCCCTTCGCTTTTCGCCCTGTTCCCCCGTTCCCCCGTTCTCCGGTTCTCCCGTCGATCAGGCCAGTGCGTTCTCCTTCCCGGAATCCCCGACGAAGAGGCAGGCCGAGCCGGCCAGCGACACCATCCGGGTCACGTAGGCCAGGTCCGCGCCGTCGGCCGCCGGCTGCAGCGCGAGGACCGCGAGGTCCGGCTCTTTGGCCTCCTGCAGGCAGGCCTCGAGCTCGCCAACCGTGACCCGCATCGTCGTCCGGCTCGGCAGCCGGCAGAGGTCGAGTACCTCCGCCAGCAGCTGATGGGCAGCCTCGACGCGTGAGGGGGTCGAGGCCACCCCCACGAGGTTGAGTGGCGTTTGCCACGCCCGGGCCAGCCGGAGCCCGGCGAGCACGCCGAGGTTCAGGTTCTCCGACCGCAGGTAGGTCTCCAGGTGCATGCCCTCCGGTCGCTCCGGCATCCACAGATCGATCACCGATGACCGCCCGAGGCCGGCCTTCGGGTGCGTCGCGAGCAGCATCTGACCGATGGTCAGCCGGGCGGCCTCCCGCATCACGCCGCGGAGCTCGGGGAAGCGGGCGGGGTCGTCCGGGAGCCGCAGGAACAGGATGTTGGGCCGGAAGAAGGCGCTGCGCAGCACCTGCAGCCCGGTCACGATCCCGGTGGTGTACTCGGCGGAGTCCACCGCCGAGTAGGAGGCCATGACCCCGTGCCGCCGGAAGGCTTCGGTGAGATCGTCCAGCCGCGGGGTGAGCGACCCCACCGTCTCGGCGGTGGCGATCCCGAGGATCTTGATGGACCCCTCGGGCTGGCAGAGGTCCAGCAGGAACCGAAACTCGCCCCGCAGCGCGGCCGGGTCCTCCACCGCCACGAGCAGGTTCGGCTTCCAGGCCCGGCTCACCGTGCGCTCGTTGCTCATCACCCGGGTCGCGGACCACTCGGCGAAGGCCTCGAACATGCCGCTCCGGAAGCTGCCGGTGCGAGGCGTGACCCCGCGCCACAGGATCCAGAGGTAGAGGGTCACGACCACCGTGAGCGCGACCAGGCTGAAGGTCGGATTCACGATGAACATCACGAACAGGCACCCGGCGGCGCCGAGCAACGGGACCAGCCGCGGCAGCCGCAGGGTCGGCCGGAAGCTCATCAGGCCGAGGCTCGACTCGGCCAGCATCACCACGTTCACCACGGCGTAGGTGATCAGGAAGAACATCGTGATCAGCGGGGCGATGACGTTCAGGTCCCGGGCCATCAGCCCGACCAGCACGAGCCCGCCGGTCACCAACATGGCCCGCCGGGGCTCGCCGTCGGCCGAGGTCCGCGCCAGCCAGCCCCCGCCCGGGATCAGGCGGTCCGTGCCGAGAGCCCGGAGGATCCGCGGGGCGCCGACCAGCGAGCTCAGGGCGGACGAGAAGGTGGCGCCCAGGAGGCCGGCCAGCACCGCGGGCCCCCAGCTCGATCGGTCGATCATGATGGTGTAGTTGCTGACCAATTCCTCGGTCGAGGCCGCGCGCGCGCTCCAGAACGCGAGCGCTATGTAGATCACGACGCTCAGGCCGATGGCCGAGAGGGTCCCCAGGGGAATGCTGCGCCGGGGGTCTCGGAGCTCGCCCGACATGTTGGCGCCGGCCATGATCCCGGTGACGGCCGGAAAAAACACCGCGAAGACCGTCCAGAAGCCCGTCCCGGAGAATCCGGTCTCTGGAGAGCCCGGGTACGATCCCCAGACGGGGACCTCCCGCGCATGGGTCCAGACCTCCGGCGCCGAGAAGATCGCCACCAGCGACACGGCGATCACCGCCATGACCACGTACTGCAGCCGGAACGCCAGGCTGGCGGAGAGCGAGGCAATGGTGAGCACCACCCCGAACGTCACCAGGTCCACCACCAGGGCGGGATGCTCGGGGAACACCCAGGTCCATCCCTCACGGAAGCCGAAGACGTACATCGAGACGGCCAGCGCCTGGGAGATGTACAGAGGCACCCCCACGCTCCCCCCGATCTCCAGGCCGAGCGACTTGGAGATGATGGCGTAGGGGCCACCGGCTCCGAGTCGGGTGTTGGTCGCGATGGAGGAGAGCGAAAGCCCGGTGGCCAGCGTGATGGCGTTGGCCAGCAAGATGATGACCAGGCCGCCGAGGAGGCCGGCGTTTCCGACCACCCAGCCCAGGCGAAGGTAGGCGATGACGCCGACGATCGTGAGCAGCGTCGGGGTGAAGACGCCGGCGAAGGTCCCGTAGAGCCTCTGCGAGCCGCCGGAGATCTGCGGGGGCACCGCGGTGGAGTCTCGGGGCTGGCTGATGGGTAGCTCCAGGTCTGGTCTGGCGGAAAGGGACGGCTGGCGCATCCCGGTGGCCCGACGGAATATGTCTGGGTGGTCCCGGAACGCCAGGCACGCGGCGCGCCGGCCGGGACCGAGACCCGCGTTGGAGGTCCACTCGGATGTCGAGCCTGACCGATCGCTTCCCGCCGGGGTTCTTCGATCTCCCCCCCGGCGCCGGCGCCTCCCTGCCCCTGGACCTGATCGCCGCCTGGGTGCGCGGGCCGCAGACGGCGGCGGCGGCCCGTTCGCTGGTGGCCCCGCACACCCGACGGGGCATCGTCGTCTGCTCCGACGCCTCGGGACTCACCCGACTCGCCCGCGAGCGCACCCTGCTCGAGATCTTCGCCCTGATCGGGCGACCCAAGGAGCTGATCCACGCGTTCGGGCGGGCGATCGGCGGGCGGGCCATGGGCATCTGGGCCGCCGACAACACGGCCATGTACTTCCCGGACCCGCCGGCGCCGGCCGACGTCCTGGCGATGCTGCTCGCGCTTGGGGACCGGTTGCGCGAGGAGTGCGAGGTGGGAACCGGGCTCTGCGCCCACCGTGGGACGTTCTTCGAGCTCGGCGGCGCCCTCGCGGGTCCCGACGCCGACCGGGTCGAGGGCATCGCCGAGGATCACACCGAGCCCGGAGAGACGCTCCTCACCGAGGAGCTCGCCCGCGAGCTCCCCACCTCCCACCCCTTCCGGATGACGCCCCGCCCCGGGCTGCCGGACGCGCTCGGTCCGGTCCGGCGCCTCGACGACGGCCCGCGTGCCCGCGGCCTCGTCCTCGAGGACTTTGCCTACCCGGTGCCGTTCTCCGAGGCCTTCCGGGCGGGGCTCGACCATTTCGGGAGGACGGGGCGCGCGTCGCTGGTCCCGACCCCGGCCTATCGCGAGGTGGCGGTCGTCGTGGCGGAGCGGGAGCGGGAGGTCGAGCCGGTGGCCGAAGTGGACGCCCTCAACGAGCTCGCCCTCGCCGTCGCGATGCAGCGGGTCGCCGGTCAGTTGCTCCGCGACCGGCCGGGGCGGGAGGTCAAGACGAGCGGCGCCGTGGGCTACTACGTGCTGGAGAGCTGCGGAGAGGCCGTGGCGTTCGCGGAGGAGCTTCGCCGGACGCTCGGCGACCGCCGCATCCGCTGCCGCATCGGGATCGACGCGGGGCGGGTGCTGCTGTTCGACCTGGGGGGCGGCGCCTGGGACCTGGCCGGATCGCCGGTCAACGTGGCGTCGAAGCTGGGGCAGGACCGCGGCCGCTTCGGCGCGATCCTGGTGAGCGCGGCCGCGGCACGCGCCGCGGCCATCCCGACCGACCCGGCGCGGCGGATCCTGGTGTCCGGGGTCGAGCTCGAGGCGGTCGAGCGGTGAGGGTCAGGACGCCTTGCGGGCCACACCGGCTGTTGCCTGGGCGTCCAGGACTTCCCGGACCCGCAGCACCAGCTCGGCCACCGTCCACGGCTTGTTGAGGAACGCGATCCCGCCGTCGAGGCCGTGGATGTCCTCCAGGCTGTCCTTGGCGTAGCCGCTGATGAAGAGGAACGGCGGCGTGTGCCCTTCGCCCCGCAGGCGCTCGAAGAGCTGGCGCCCGGTGAGGCGGGGCATCATGAGGTCGGACACGACGAGGTCCACGTCGCTCCCCACCGTGCGGAAGATCTCCAGCGCCTCCAGCCCGTTCGAGGCGGTCAGCACCCGGTAGCCGTAGCGCTCCAGCACCCGCTGGCTCGTGCGCCGGATGGCCTCCTCGTCCTCGACGAGCATGATCGTCTCCTGCCCGCCCCGCAGCCCGCTCGCTCCCCGCTCCGCGATCGCCTCCGCGGCCTCCGCGACGGCCGGGAGGTAGACCCGGACGATCGTGCCGCCGTCCTCCTCGCTCTCCACTCCGATGAAGCCCCCGTGCTGCCGCACCAGGCCGTAGACCATGGCCATCCCGAGGCCGGTCCCGGCCTCCGGGGACTTGGTCGTGAAGAACGGGTCGAAGATCCTGGCCTTGGTGGCCTCGTCCATGCCGTGGCCGGTGTCCCCGACCCAGAGGCAGACGTAGGCGCCGGGCCTCCCCCACCCGTGCTGCTGGCAGAAGGCCTCGTCGAGCCCGATGCCCTGCAGGCCGATCGTGAGCCGGCCACCGTGGGGCATCGCGTCCCTCGCGTTGGTCGCGAGATTGAGGAGGATCTGCTCGATCGCGCCGCCGTCGGCCCGGACCACGCTGCCCGGGCGCTTCTCCGGCAGGTTGATGTCGATGTTCTCCGGCAGCACACGGCGAACCAGGTAGGACATCTCCGCCACGAGGGTGCCGAGGTCCAAGGCCTTCATCTCCAGGCGGTCGGATCGGCTGAAGGCGAGGAGCTTCCGCACCATGGCGCCTCCGCGCCGGGCGGCGGCGCGCAGGTCGTCGAGATCCTTCCGGAGGTCCTCGTCGCCCTGCGGCAGGCCGGAGGCGAGGATGTCGGCGTTCGCGATGATCACCGTCAAGAGATTGTTGAAGTCGTGGGCGATGCCGCCGGTGAGGCGACCCACCGCCTCCATCTTCTGCGCCTGCCGGAGCTGCTCCTCGAGGGTGCGCCGCTCGGTCACGTCCTCCGCGATCATCTCGAACCCCTCCAGCTGCCCCCCCGCGCCGCGCACCGGTTGGCCGTTCAGCCGCACGGTGATGTGGGCCCCGTCCTTCCGCCGCCATTCGACCTCCAGGTTCTGGACCCGATCGGCGTGGCGGTAGCGCTCGACGAGCACCGGCCGCTCCGCCGGGTCCCGATACACATCCATCGCGAGATCGGCGGCGAGCAGCTCCTGCTCCGAGTCGTACCCGAGGATCCGGACCAGGGCGGGGTTGACCGCGAGGAACCGCCCCTGGAGATCGGAGAGGTAGATGCCGTGGGTGGCGTGCTTCACCAGCGTCCGGTAGGTCTCCTCCGAGCGCCGGAGCGACTCCTCGGCGTGCTTCCGCGCTCCGATGTCGCGGATCACCGCCTGGACCGCCGCCTGACCCTGGAAGGTGAAGGGGATCTCGGCCACCTCCACGTCCAGTCGGGTTCGGTCGCGCCGGATCAGGTGCCCCTCGAGGAGGGGAACCGTATGGCCCGGTACCGGCGTGTGGACCGAATCGTGCGACGGCAGGTCCAGGAGATCGGCGAGCGGACGCCCGAGGATCGTCTCGAGCTCCGCGACGCCGGCCAGGCGGAGTCCCGCCCGGTTGATGAACAGGATCGTGATCCCGTTGTGGACGACGATGCCGTCGGGCGAGAACTCCACCAGCCGCCGGAACCGCTCTTCGCTCTCCCGCTCGCGGGCCACCAGCCGCCGTAGGGTGCGCTCCAGGCTGCCCGCGAGCAGGGCCAGCTCGTCGGCCGTCGCTTCGCGATGCGTAGCGTCGTCCGCGAACCGGCCGGGCGTCTCCAGCCGGGCGATCAGCTCTTGCACCCGACGAGCCACCGAGGCCGCCAGGATCCGGTGGGTGAGCAGGCCCGTCATCAGCAGCAGGACATAGCCGATGGCCACGAGGAGCCACGCGGTCTGCTCCGCCTGGACCACCACGCCCTGGGCGTCCACGCCGACCAGCAGGGTGCCGCGCGGCAGGCCGGTCGGTCCCCGCAGCGCGCTGGAGAGCAGCAGGAAGGGCGACCCGCCCAGCTCCAGAATCGGGTGATCGCCGGGGCGCGGCTCCGGCACGCCGCGCAGCCGCTGCGCCTCGGCGAGGCCCAGCCCGGACTCCGTGACCACCGCGAAGCAGTCGGTCCGGCAGTTCGCCAGCGTGACCGCGGCGAAGCCGATCGCCGGCCGGCCCGCCCGGAACAGCGCCAGGGAGGATCGCGAGGCGGCCGCGCCCGGTCCGAGCACCTGCTCGTCGAGCCGCCGGGCGAGGCCCACCACGTTCTGGGTGTGCCGGTCGTGCAGCTCTCGAAGCCCGGTGCTCAACACCGAGAGCGAGGCCACGCCCGTCATCACGGTGAAGCCGAGCCCCATGAACACGGCCGCACGCGCCGCCAGCCGCGTGGCCAGCCCCACCCCCCGGCGGCGACCCGCCAGCGTCACCATCCCCCAGGCCAACAGCGGGATCAGCGCGCCGAGGGCCAGGGGAAGCAGGATCGAAGCGGGCGGGACCCCCATCGCGGTCCAGTCGCTCACCGGCGGCCTACGGGCGCGAGGTAGAGATTGGTGAAGCGCGGGTTGAACGAGCTGCTCTTCCAGCCGCCCAGGCGGAACGAGTACGCCACCGACTGCCGGATGAACCAGAGGAAGACGCCGGGCGCCTGCTGGTAGACCCGCTCGTCGGCCGCCCGCAGCAGGAGGGCCCGGCGAGCCGGGTCGAACTCCCGGCGCGACGCATCGATCAAGCGGTCCACTTCGGGGTCGCGGAACTCCCCGTCGTTGCCCGCCGCGCCGGCCGCCGCGGAGTGGAAGAGGGGGTAGAGGAAGGCGTCCGGGTCACCGTAATCCGGGAGCCAGGCCGAGAGGAGCAGGTCCGCCTTGCGCTCGCTCAGCGCCGTGAGATACTCCTCGGTGCGGATCAGCTCGACGTCCAGCCCGATCGCCTCGAACGAATCCCGGATCAGTGCCCCGACCTCGGTGGGGTAAACGTTCTGGTTTCGCATCGGCATCGCCAGGCGGAGCGCGCGGTCCGAGGGATACCCCGCCTCCTGCAGGAGCCGGCGGGCCAGCGCCGGATCGAAGGCATAGGGCTCGCGCTCCGGATCGTGCCCCGGCATCCCCGGCGGGATCGCGCCCACCGCCCGGATCCCGTTGTCCGCCGCCACCGCCTCCGCCAGCCGCCGCGGATCGATCGCGTGGTTGAGGGCCCGCCGGACGCGAACGTCCGCGAACGCCGAGTCGCGAGCCATGATCGTCAGCTGGAGGTAGCCGACCGTGGGCGACCAGGCGAAGCCGACGTCGCTCCGGGCCGCCAGCC
>JBFIUJ010000132.1:0-7835 GCA_041607595.1 Gemmatimonadales bacterium
ACCTGGTTGCGCAGGTCGCGCAGGCGCAGGATGCCGGGCTTCAGGCTCGGCCCGACGGCCTTCGACGCCTCCCAAGCCGCCCGCCGCTCACCGACCCGCGCGCTCGCGATCAGCAGCTCGTCCAGCTCGTTGGGGGTGACCGGTCGGCCCTGGAGCCGGTAGCCAAAGCCGAAGAGCGCCTCGGTCTGGGCCGCCTCGGCGGCGATGCGCTCCTTGACCAGCTCGGGCACCGTCTGCGGCTGGCTCGCGGCCTGGTAGAGCATGGCCTCGAGCTGGCGGACCTGCGAGGCGGTCAGGTCCGCGCGGACCTCGAGTAGGGCCCGGATGCGCTCGATGTTCTCGACGCTGCCCACGAACTCGGCCAGCGCCTCGTTGGCGCGCCGGGTCCGTGCGCTGTTGGTCGTGTCGCCCTCGACGATGCGGGTGTTGGACGCCCACTCCGCCTGGGCGCTCGCATACGAGAGGTCCTGGTAGCGCCGCTCGTAGTCACGGAGGAACCGCTCCGCGTCTCGACGGGCGCCGGGCTCGCAGGCCACGACGAGGGCGAGGAGCGACAGGAGAACGGGAAGGCGACGCACGGACCACCTCGGCGAGAGCATAGGGTCGTCGCTCAAGGTGCCGCCGGCCGCGGGCGGTGTCAAACGTCACGGCGCAGGGCCGCGGGGGTCGAGGACCCACGCGCAGCCCGCGACCAACCGCGCCACGTCCGGCGTGAGCCGCTCGGCCCTCGCCCGCGCGATGTTCCAGGTGCCGTCCCCGGCCGAGCGCCGGTCCTCGAGCGCCCGGGCCAACCCGCACCGGCCGGCGACGTCGAGCGACGGTGCCCGCCGGAGCAGGACCGGCAACGCGTCGGCCCCGAGGCCGGCGAGGTAGTCGGCATCGAGCCGCGCCCCCTGCTCGGCCCGCTCCAGGTTCACCTGGGCGATGAGGCCCTCGGGGTTCGCCAGGTTCAGCGCGCCGACGACGAGAACCGCCGCGGTGACCGCCCCGGTCGCGAAACGGTGCCGCCGACCGCGCAGCACCGTGACGCCCGCCCACCCGAACGCGAGGAAGAGCCATCCCATGAAGGCGGTGGCGTAGAGCCGGAGCTCGGTGAGCCCGTACGCGTCGGTGTAGAGCCGCATCCGGTACAGGGCCGAGACCAGAATCGCCTGCAGCAGGACCAGGAGGCCGGCGGTGAGCCAACGGGTCCGCCGGACGCCGCGCGGATCGGACCGATCGAGCAACCAGTCGGCGGCCAGCACCAGCGGCAGGGTCAAGGCCCCGACCCACAACAGCTCGAAGAACCCTCGCCGGGCGTAGCTCGCATAGGTGAGTCCGGTCGATGCCAGGGCCGCCTCCCCGCCGAACAGGTACCGCGTCTGGACGCCGACGAAGCCGGCGAAGAGGAGCACCACCGACCCGAGGACGACGGCGATCTCGACCGAGCCCACCGACGCCGACAGGGTCGTCGTCGGCCGCCGGGCAGGCGGGCGGGCGACCCCCCGCAGGAGTCCGGCGGCCAGCCAGGCGAGGAGCCCCACCGGCACCGCCTGCTCCAGCACCGCCCCGAGGCTCGGGAGGGGAAGGCCGCGCAGGAGCCGATCGAAGAGCGGGTCGGCCTGCATCAGCAGCCCTCCGAAGACGGCCACCACCGGCACGGCGGCCAGGAGGCCGACGCCGGCCGCCCGCAGGTGCCCGAGACGGCCGGGCACGCGTACCTCCGCCCACCGGATGTCCCGCGCCGCAGCCATCCCGGCGCCGAAGATTCCCTGCCCGGCCAGGTGGAGCACCGAGCGGGCCTGCGCCACCACACCGTCCCGCAGCGGGCGGCGTCCCGATTCCCAGTGGGCGGCGAGGGCCAGCAGCCCGAACACGGTCCCCAGGTTGAGGGCGTGGAGCGTGTCGCTGTCCCGCCAGAGCAGAGCCATGGTCCCGAGCGCCAGGCCGGCCCCCACCACGCCGAGGCGCCTGGGGTGTCGGGTGCTCCAGATCTGCCCCAGGGCCGCCACGGTCAGCAGGAGGGCGCCCACCCAGAGGGCCAGGCTCAGCTGCCCGGGCACCGTCACGAACAGGGTCCGGCCCGCGACGCCGAGGGCCGCTCCCGCCCCCAGGATGCGGAGACCGCGGAGGGAAGCGGGGCTCATGACGATGCCTCGGCGGGGAGGGCGAGCAGGGTCTTGCGACGCACCAGGGTGCTGGCCGGACCGAGAATCAGGTAGTCGGGCCAGGTCGCCCAGGTGACCCTGAGCCGGGGGCGGATGGGAGTGCGTGCGAAGGGGAAGCGGAGCTCCACCTCCCGGCTCTGCCCGGCGATGAGGGGCTCGTCCATCCCGTCGGCCCTAGGGAAGGGTGCCCGCTCGACACCATCCGCGTCCACCAGGCGGAACCTGAGGAGCGAGGGATACTCGGGGGCCCGCACCGCATTGCTCCGGAGATAGATGCGCACGAGGTACTCGCCGTCGTCCGTCCCCTGGGCGGTGGGGAGGGGTGCCGCTCCCCGCACGGACACGTGCAGATGGCAGTCGAGCCCGCAAAAGGAGATCTCGGTCCCCGCCGGGAGGACACGGGTCGGGGCGAAGAACGGCCACGCGAGGAGGGCCACGCCGTAGAGACCCGCCAGGGCTCCTCCGGCACCGGCCGCCAGGAGCGCGAGCTGCTTCCGCCCCGCGGTCAGGCCGTAGACCACCACTCCCGCGGCGAGGAGCAGAAGCCCCCCGGTGCCGAGGAGGACGAGCGATCCGAGAAAATGGGCGAGCTGCATGTCCGGCCTCCTCGGCGGGTCAGCTGGCGGCGTCGAGCGGCAGACCGCCGAACCGCCGCTCGCGCGTGTGGAAGATCCGGACGGCGTCGGCGAGCGCCGGCGCGTCGAAGTCGGGCCAGAGGTGGTCCAGGAAGAGCAGCTCGGCGTAGGCGCTCTCCCAGAGCAGGAAGTCGCTGAGCCGCTGCTCGCCGCCGGTGCGGACCAGGAGATCCACCGGGGGCGCCGGCGCGGGGGCGTGCTCCGCCGCGGCGAGGGCCGCCGAGAAGTCGTCCGGCGCCACCGCACCCTCGCCCCCGCAGCGCCGCACCGCCTCGAGGATCGAGGCACGGGACGAGTAGTCGAGCGCGAGTCGAACCAGCAGCCGGGCCCCGCGGGCGGTCTCCGCCTCGGCGCTGGCGATGGCCCGGACCACGCCGGCCGGCAAGCGGTCGCGCCGCCCGATGGCGACCAGCCTGACGCCGTTGGCGACGGCCCGGGCCGTCTCGGCGCGGAGATAGCGCTGCAGCAGCGCCATCAGGCAGGCCACCTCGCGCGGGGGCCGCTTCCAGTTGTCGGCCGAGAAGGCGTAGAGCGAGAGCGTCCCGATACCGAGCCCGGGCGCCGCCTCGACGGTCCGGGTCACGGCGCCCGCCCCGGCCCGGTGCCCGGCGCTGCGCGGAAGCCCTCGGCGCCGGGCCCAGCGGCCGTTGCCGTCCATGATCACCGCCACGTGGAGCGGCCGTTGAGTACTTTGTACCATAAAGCTTTGGCTCCTTCAAAAGCCCCGCGGCGGCGGGGCGTCGGGGCGCCGAGCGCGGTCAGCGTCGGCGTGTGGTCGCGATCAGGCCTTCCATGTGCTCGAGGTACCGCTCCAGCGCCCGGCGACCGGCCGCGGTCAGGCGATACTCGGTCCGGGGCGTGCGGCCCACGAACGACTTGTGGCAGGTCAGGTATCCCGCCTCCTCGAGCTTCCGCGCATGGACGCTCAGGTTCCCGTCGCTCGTATCGAGGAGGTCCTTGAGCTCGTTGAAGCTCAGCGTCTCGTTGACCGCCAGGGCGCTCACGATCGCCAGACGGACCCGCTCGTGGATCACCCGGTCCAGGTCGAGCGACCCCGCGGCGGCCGCCTGCCCCCGGATGCCCTCGAGGGGGGAGGAGGCCGGCGAGGACGTGGAGCCATCGCCCGCCCGCCGGGAGGAGGCCGGCCTACCCACCGTACCGCCGGGCGATGAGCCATCCGAAGCCGATCTGGAGCCCGCCGAAGCCGGCCGCGAGGTAGGCCGTGCCCCACGCCGCCGGGCTCACCAGCGCGGCCGTGCCCAGCGCCATGAGGAGTACCCCCATCAGGGGCACGGGCCGGACCGAGAAGGCGCCTCCGGTGACGACGCCCGTACCGTAGAGCAGGAGCCAGACGCCGGGCAGCACCGCCGTGAGCCCGACTCGCGAGAGCACCACGGTGAGGATCGCGCCGACCACGAGCGGGGGCGCGAAGCTGAGCACGAACTGCCGGCCCGAGCGCGAGAGGATGGAGGCGCGGTTGCGCCGAGCCTTCCGGACCATGGCCGCCCACCCGATCGCGAAGGCGAGCGCCGCCTCGACCAGCCAGACGGCGAGCCACCGCCCAGCGGTGGGCTGCCGAGCGGCAAGGGCGGCCGCGCCCAACGCGCTCAGCCCCATGGCCACGCCTCCCCACCCGCTCACCCCGGTGAACGCGGTCGCCCGCTCCATCGTGGAGCGGATGAAGGAGAGGTTGTCCATGGCCCGGTCGTGCAGGGCGGGGGGCGGCCCGGACGGCTCCAGGCGGAGGGGCTGGGAGGCTGGCATGTCGGACAATCTAGCGCGTTCCACGGGAGTCAACAAGTACTTTGTGTAACAAAGCTTGCCCCGAAGCCCTAGCGGAAAAGCCGGAAGAAGAGCCCCAGCACCCGCCGAGCCAGGGGCGTGAGCTTCCCCCGCCGCCAGCGGTCCGCCGCCTTCCGGAAGGCCTCGGCCTGCGTGGGATAGGGGTGGATCGCCCGCCCGACCGCCCCCAGCCCGAGGCCCGAGGTCATCGCCAGGGTCAGCTCGCTGATCATGTCCCCGGCGCGCTCGGCCACCAGCGTCGCGCCGAGGATCCGATCCGTCCCCTTCTCCAGATGTACTCGGAGCAACCCATTCTCTTCGCCGTCGAGGACGGCTCGGTCCACCTCCTCGAACGGCACCGTGATCGTCTCCAGCACCCGACCGGATGCCGCCGCCTCGGCCTCGGAGAGCCCCACGTGCGCCAGCTCCGGGCTGGTGTAGGTGCACCAGGGCATCACCATCCGGTCCGCGCGGCCCCGGCCGAAGAAAAGGGCGTTCGCGATGACCAGCCTGGCCTGGGCGTCGGCCGCGTGGGTGAACTGGTACGCGGAGGCCACGTCCCCCACGGCGTAGATCCGGCGGTTCGTGGTCCGCAGGCGAGCGTCCACCGAGACGCCCTTCCGATCGTACTCCACCCCGGCCGCCTCCAGGCCAAGGCCGTCCACGTTGGGCGTGCGGCCCGCCGCGAGCAGGATCTCACGGCCAGTGACCTCGAGCCGCGCTCCGGCCCGCTCCATCCGGAGCATCCGTTCCTCCCCCTTCCGTTCCACCCCCTCGATCGTCACGCCCAGCTCGAAGCGCACGCCGTCGTCCCGGAGCGCACGCTCCACGATGCGTGCGGCCTCCGGGTCCTCCCGGGGGAGGATACGCGGGGCAAGGTCCAGCACGGTGACCCGGGCGCCGAACCGGGCGAAGGCCTGCGCCAGCTCGCACCCGATCGGCCCCGCCCCGATCACGACCAGCGACTCGGGAAGCGCCGTGAGCTCGAAGACCGACTCGTTGGTCAGGTAGCCGGACTCGCTCAGGCCGGGGATCGGCAGGCTCGAAGCCCGGCCGCCCGTCGCGATCACGGCCCGGCGGAAGCTCAGGGTGTGCTGTCCCAGGGCGAGAGTGTCCCGCCCGGTGAACCGGCCCTCGCCGAAGAAGACGTCCACGCCCAGGTCCCGGAATCGCGCGGCTCCGTCCACCGGACTGATGCCCGCCCGGAGCCTCCGCATCCGTGCCATGACTCTGGCGAAATCCCCGGCACCGGTTACCGTCGGCCCGCCGAACCGGCGGGCGGCAGCCGCCGCGTCGGCCCAGGCGCGCGCCGCGCGGATCACCGCCTTGGAGGGCACGCATCCCACGTTCAGGCAGTCGCCGCCCATCAAGTGCCGCTCGACCAGTGCCACCTTCGCACCGAGGCCGGCGGCAATGGCCGCGGTCACGAGCCCGCCCGTGCCCGCGCCCACCACCACCAGGTGGTATCGCTCCCGCGGGGTGGGGTTGACCCAATCCGGAGGATGCACGCTGTCGAGCAGGGCCCTGTTGTGCTCGTCGAGCGGCTCCATCCGGGGGACCTCCGGAACGGTGGTCCGTCCGGGGAGACTAGCGGTCGGCGGCGCCATCGGCGGCCTCCCGGAGCGCTCGCCGCGCGGTGCGGGTCACGACGGCGGTCACCGCCACCGTCGCGACGAGTCCCAGAATGCGGAGCACCCACCCCCAGATCCCGCCGCTCGGCGGGCTTCCGCTCGCGGCGGTGGCCACGTCGCCCGCGAGCGAGCCGTAGTACACGTAGGCGATCGTGCCCGGCAGCATGCCGATCGAGGCGACGAGGTAATCGGCGAACCGCACCCGGGTCAGGCCCAGGGCATAGTTCAGCAGGGTGAACGGGAAGACCGGCGAGAGGCGGAGCAGCAGCACGATCTTCCGCCCCTCCCGCCCGACCGCCCGGTCGATGGCCGCGAACCGAGCATCTCCCTGGATCCGGCGCTCCACCATGCTCCTGGCGCCGTAGCGGGCGACGAGGAAGGCGGCCGAGGCTCCTACCGTGGCCGCGGCGAACACCAGCACCGTCCCGGTGGCGAGGCCGAAGATCGCGCCGGCCGCGAGGGTGAGGAGCGACCCAGGCACCAGCGCCACGGTGGCGGCGGCGTACCCCACGCCGAACACGACCGGACCCCAGACGCCGAGCGAATCGACCCACATGGAGAAGCGGGGTATGAGGGCCGCCCCCTCCCGTCCGGCGAGCCAGAGGAGCCCCAGGGCTCCCAACCCCAGAAGGCCACGCAGGATCAGCCGCCAGGGCCGCCGCACGGATGCGGCCGCCTTGGGGTCGTCGAGAAGAGGTCGATCGGACACGGCGTCGATGGTCGGCATGAATCTCCCAAGGGGGGCCAGGCTCGGCAGGGCCGTGGCGGGCCATGGACGGAGGCGCTCCGGCGTCGGCTGCCAAGGAACGTCCCCTCCGGCGAAGCGGTTCCCCTCGGCGCTCCGCGCCCCCGCCTCCTATCCTACCTGCCGGTGCCGCCCCCGGAAGGTCGGGGAGCGACGGCGGCTTCCGCTCGTCCCTGGCGGGCGTTAACCTGTGGGGCACCCATTCTAGAGGAAGACCGTCATGCTCGCGCTCCTGACCATGGTGTTGGCGCCCGCCGCGCCGGCCTCCATCCCGTTCACCGCCGCGGCGCCCTGCATCGTGATGAACGCCGAGCGACTCCCCCTCGCCCGCCGGGCGAGCCCACTCGATTCGGCCAGCGTGAGCCTCCACGGCAACGCGGTGAAGGTGTGCTACGGCCGGCCCTCGCTCCGCGGCCGGGCGATGCTCGGGGATCGGATTCCGTTCGGGCAGGTGTGGCGCACCGGCGCGAACGAGCCCACCATGCTCCACACCTCCGGGCCCATGGTCGTGGCCGGCATGGACGTCCCGGCCGGCACGTACTCCCTCTACACCGTGCCCGGGAAGGACAAGTGGGAGATCATCCTGAACCGCTCGGTGACCCAGTGGGGCCACGAGTCCTACTACACGGACGCCGTGCGGGCCCAGGAGCTGGGCCGGGCCACGGTGCCGGCCGGCAGCCTCGCCGCACCGGTGGAGACGTTCACGATCCGGTTCGAGCCGGAGCAGAACGGCGCCTCGGCCATCCTGCTGGAGTGGGAGCAGACCCAAGTCCGCATCCCGATCGCCCACAAGATGTAGCCGGCGGTAAGAATAACGACCGCGGCGGAAATCACGGCCAGGGCCTTGCTGTAATTCCAGACCGACAGCACGACGAAAACTTCAGATCGGAAGAGC
>JBFIUJ010000133.1:0-7780 GCA_041607595.1 Gemmatimonadales bacterium
ACCTGCTGCCGGGCATCGGGGAGCTGACGCCGGTGGCCGTCGGGACGCGGAGCGCCGCCGTGGGAAAGACGCTGGCGGACCTCAACCTCCGCGGGAGCACCGGCGCGTCGGTCGTGGCGCTTTGTCGAGGCGAGGAGCGGATCGTCCTTCCGACCGCGCGGGACGTGCTCCGGGCGGGGGACCTGCTCGCGCTCACCGGTACGAGCGGTGCGATCGCCGCCGCGCGGCAGTTGCTGGAAGGGCGGCCGGTCCCGGCGGAGGAGAGCTAGTCGTCGTCCGGGGCGTCGAGCACGCGCCAGAGGTACCAGGACGCTATGGTGCGGTGGGGTCGCCACCGCTCGCCGTGGCGGAGCAGCTGTGCCGGCGTGGGGAGGGTTCGCCGGCCGAAGGCCCGGGCGAACCCCTTGCGGATCCCCAGATCGTCGATCGGAAGGATGTCAGGGCGACCGAGCCGGAACATCAGGAGCATCTCCACGGTCCAGCGTCCCACCCCCCGCACGGCCGTGAGCCGTTCGACGATCTCCTGGTCCTCCATGCGCCGGAGGCGCTCGAGCCGGGGCACGGTGCCGTCGAGGGTGCGTGCGGCGAGGTCACGGATCGCCGCGATCTTCTGTCGCGAGAGGCCGGCCGCGCGCAGCCTGGGCTGGGGCGTCGCGAGGACATCCGCAGGCCGGGGGAAGCGACGCGGTGGGAAGGTCGCGCGGACGCGCCGGAGGATCGTCCCGGCGGCCGCCCCGCTCAGCTGCTGGTGGACGATGGCCTCGAAGAGGGCCCGGTACGGGTGGCACGGCGCCGGAGCCAGGGTGCACGGGCCGACGGCGGCGATCACCCGGTCGAGGCTGGGGTCCGCCGAGCGCAGGGCGTGCACGGCGCCAGGCAGGTCGAGCTGGGGCCGCGGCATCGTTACCCGACCCCCTCGGCCGGACCTGCCGCGGCCCCGGCCGGGCCCGGTTGAAACGTCCGGGCCCGCCGGCTCGGGGGTGCGGGTGGGGGGCACTGGCTGGAATCGGGGCGCAGCATCTAATCAGTTTCGCTGGAACGAGTTACCTTTATTGGGGATCGACGCCGCGCTGGGGGCGTGATCGGGCACACTAACTGCCTAAGTGCTTGTCGGAGGCAACCTTTGCCGATTTCACCATCGGCTCCCGGACGGGTGCTGCACGGAGCCGGTGTCGGCAGGCCGAGCGCCCACTCGCGATGAGGACCGTCGAATGTCAGCCCACGCCATGCAGGAGGCAACGGTGGTGGACCAGCCGGAGGCGCGGCCGATGAAGGTCTTGGTGATCGATGACAATCCGGCCGATGCGCTCTTCATCTGCCAGATCCTGAAGACCTCGCAGGGCACGCCGATCGAGGTGGAGCACGTGAACCGCCTACTGCCGGGCCTGGAGCAGGTGGCCCGCCGCGCCTGCGATCTGGTGCTGCTCGACCTCTCGCTGCCGGCGAGCCACGGCCTGGACACCTACAACCAGGTCCACGCGGCCGCGCCGGACCTGCCGATCATCGTGCTGAGCGGGTTGGACGACGAGGCGATGGCGACCCAGGCGGTGCGCCAGGGGGCGCAGGACTACCTGGTGAAGAGCCACGTGACCCCCCACCTGCTGTTGCGCGCGCTGCGCTATGCGATCGCCCGGCAGGAGCAGATCGCCTCGCTCCGGGATCTGTCGCAGGTGGACTACCTCACCGGGCTATACAACCGCCGCGGGTTCTTCGCGCTCGCCGAGGGGCACCTGAAGGTCGCCCGCCGGATGCGGCGCGGCTTCGTGGTCGTCTGCGCGGACCTCGACGGGCTCAAGGGCATCAACGACAGCTACGGGCACAGCGAGGGCGACCAGGCGATCGTCGCCGCGGCCAACGTGCTGCGGGCCTGTTTCCGTCAATCGGACCTGGTGGCCCGGTTCGGGGGCGACGAGTTCGCCGCGGTCGCCCTCGAGGCGACGGACCAGACCGTCCGCACGCTCGGCGAGCGGATCCGGCACCACCTGGGCAAGGTCAACCGCGACAACCGGATGCCGTTCGAGCTCTCGTTCAGCGTCGGGATGTCGGTCTTCGACCCGTCGAGCGACGTCGACCTCGAGGGCCTCCTCGCCCAGGCCGACCAGCAGCTCTATCTCCAGAAGCGCCGGCGCGGAACCGAGGTCAAGGGTCGGCGGCCGGCAGCGGCCGGCCCCCGCCGCGGGTAGCCTTCACCCTGCCTTCGCCTCCACCGGCAGCACCTGGCGCAGGTAGCGCCCGGTGTGAGATCCCGGCGTGGCGGCGACCCGCTCCGGCGGGCCCTGCACCACGACGGTCCCACCCGAGGGGCCGGCCTCGGGCCCCAGGTCGATCACCCAATCCGCGCGCTTGATCACGTCGAGGTGATGCTCGATCACCAGCACCGTGTGCCCCGCGTCCACCAACTTGTCCAGCACCTGAATCAGCACCCGCACATCCTCGAGATGGAGGCCGGTCGTCGGCTCGTCCAGCAAGTAGAGCCGATGCCCGGATCGCCTACCGGCCTGGAGCAGCTCGCGCGCGATCTTGAGCCGCTGCGCCTCTCCGCCCGAGAGGGTGGTCGCGGGCTGTCCCAGGCGGAGGTAGCCCAGCCCCACCTGCTGGAGCTGCCAGAGGGCGGCCCCCAGCTTCGGCTGGTGCCGGAATCGGGTGATCGCCTCGTCCACCGTCCACTGGAGCACGTCGTGGATGGAGACGCCATGGATCCGCACGTCCAGGACCTCGGGCCGAAACCGGGTGCCTCCGCAGGCCTCGCAGGGCACGAAGACGTCTGCCAGAAAGACCATCTCCACCTGGACGAGCCCCGCGCCTTCGCACGCGTCGCACCGGCCGCCGCGGAGGTTGAAGGAAAACGTGGCCGGGGTATAGCGTCGCCGACGGGCCAGGGGCTGGGCGGCGAAGAGGTCCCGGATCTCGTCGAAGCCCTTCACGTAGGTGATCGGATTCGACCGGGGCGTCCGGCCGATCGGCGATTGGTCGATCAGCAGCACCGTATCCAGTCCCTCAGCCCCGCTGAGGGAGGCCACGGCTCCGATCGGCTCGCCCAGGTGGGCCTTGGCGGAGTGTCCGCCCTTGAGGACCCCCTCCAGGTTCCGATAGAGGACGTCGTGGACCAGGGTGCTCTTGCCCGAGCCGCTGACCCCGGTCACCGCGGTGAGGGTCCCAAGCGGAATGTCCACGTCCACACCGCGCAGGTTGTGGAGGACGGCGCCCCGGAGCCGGAGCCAAGCGGGTCCGGTCCGCCGGCGGGCGCTGGGCACCCCGATCCGCTTGAGGCCGCGCAGGTACTGGCCGGTGAGCGAGGCGCCGGCCTCCGCGACCGGGCCCGCATGGACGACCGTGCCGCCGTGCTCTCCCGCGGCGGGCCCCAACTCGAGCATGAAATCGGCCTGTTGGATGGCGGCGAGGTCGTGCTCGACGACCACGACGGTGTTCCCGTGGTCGCGCAGCCGCCGGAGCAGCCCCAGCAGCCGATCGATGTCCCGGGGGTGGAGCCCGATGGACGGCTCGTCGAGGACGTAGAGGGCGTCCACCAACCGGGCGCCCAGCGCATTGGCCAAGGCGATCCGTTGGGCCTCGCCGCCGGAGAGGGTGCGGGTGAGCCGGTCCAACGTGAGGTAGCCGAGGCCCACGTCCCGCAGGAAGGCGATACGATCGCGCAGCTGATCTAGCACCAGCTGTGCCACCTGCTGCTGAAAGGGAGTGAGCGCGAGCCCCTCGAGCCACTCCTGCGACTGGTCCACGGATAGGGCGGCCACCTGGGCGATGTCGTGCGTCCCGATCCGCACCGCCCTGGCGTGCTCGTTGAGCCGGGCGCCCTCGCACACCGGGCAGGTCTTCGCCAGCTGGTATTGGCGGAGGAACACCCGGATGTACTGCTTGTAGCGCTTGCGCTCGAGACCCTTCAGGAAGGGGAAGATGCCGACGTACCGGCCCTCCTTGCCGTAGAGCAGGGTGCGGCGGTCGGCGGCCTTCAGCCGGCGCCACGGACGGTCGGGGTCGACGCGGAGCCGGCGGGCGGCCTCGAGCAGGAGGCGTCGCCGGCCGTCGTAGCGCGGCTTGGTCCACGGGTCGAGGGCGCCGCCGGCCAGAGAGCGCTCGGGATCCGGCACCACGAGCGACTCGTCGTACTCGAGGATCGCGCCGAACCCGTTGCAGCCGGGGCAGGCGCCGCGCGGGTTGTTGAACGAGAACAGGGCGGGGGTGACCGAGGCGGCTTCGGTGTCGCACGCGCTGCAGGCCGGCCATGCGGTGAAGCGGCGCCGCGCGGTCTCCCCCAGGGCCACGGCGACCCCCTCGCCTTCCGCGAACGCGGTGGCGACCGCGTCCGCGATGCGGGAGGCCGCGTCCGGCTCTGCCCGGAGACGGTCCACCACCACCAGGAGCTCCTCGGACTGGGTGAGGTCCGCTCCCTCGGGCAGCTCGTCGAGATGGAGTGGCCGGCCGTCCACGTGGAGGCGGACGAAGCCCAGGGCGCGGAGGTTGTCGACGATCTCCGCGTGTCCCCGCCGGGCGGAGGCCGGCAGGGGGAAGGTCACCTGGAGGCGCCCGGCCAGGTGGGCCAGCACGTCCCGGGTGGCGCTCTCGGTCGTGTCGCGCCGGACGGCGGCCCCGCACCGGCGGCAGTAGCTCGTACCGACCCGGGCCCAGAGGAGCCGGAGGAGGTCGTAGACCTCCGTCGCGGTGCCGACGGTGGATCGGCTCGACACCGTGGGGTTGCGCTGCTGGATCGCGATCGCGGGGGCGAGGCCCTCCAACCGATCCACCAGCGGCTTGGGCATCCGGTCCAGGAACTGCTTCGCGTAGGTGGAGAGAGACTCGATGTACCGCCGCTGGCCCTCGGCGTAGAGGGTGTCGAAGGCGAGGGAGCTCTTGCCAGATCCGGACGGGCCGGTGACCACCACCAGGGCGCGGCGCGGCAGATCGACCGTGACGCCCTTGAGGTTGTGCTGCCGTGCGTTGACGATGCGGATGACGGACTCGGCCATGACACCGGAAAAGTAGTCGGGTGGCCGCCGCCCCCGCGCACCGGCCTACCGCCCCCCGGCCGCCGTCGGTACTTTCCCCCCCTGCCATGCCCAGAATCCTGACTCCCAAGCTGCTCCTGCGCGGCTTCGAGATCTTCGCGGTGATCTCGCTCTTGGGGTACGGGGCCGTCCTCCTCTACGGCAACAACCTCTCCGCCTTCGTCGCGGCCCTACGCCAGGTCCAGTGGATCTGGCTGCTGGTCGGCCTCGGGCTCGCCTCGATGGACTGGATCGGGGGCGGACTGCGCCTCTGGGTGGTCGCTCGGGAGATACACCCCAGACCCCCCGTGGGGGGGATGATGCTGGCCGGCGGCATGAGCGCCTGGGCGGCGTATCTGACCCCGCTGCAGTCCGGGGCGGGCCCGATGATGATCTACACCATGAAGCGGTTCGGGGTGCCGGTGCCCGTGGCCATGACCTCGACGCTGATGACGTTCATCGCCACGGTGGCGTTCTTCGCCATCTCGGGCCCGCTGGCCATTCTCTTCGGCGCCGGGCGCTCTCTGGGCGAGAAGGGGAACGTGCTGGGGCTCTCCCTATATGACCTCTTCCTGGGGAGTCTCACGATCTTCGCGGGGCTGGGGGTGGTGATGGTGGCGGTGATCGTGTTCCCGCGGTTGGTCCGGGACATCCTGCACCGGCTCACGGCCGCCATCGGGCGCCGGAGCCGCCGGATGGCGGCCCGGCTCGAGCATGTCGAGGCCGGCATCGACCAGGCCCACGAGACCGTCGTGGCCTTCAACACGCCGCGCGGGTGGCTGGCGCTGTTCTGGGCCGTCTTGCTCTCGGGCCCATCCCACGCGAACAAGCTGCTGGCGGGCTACGTGGCGCTGCGGGCCATCGGGGTCGAGGCGCACTTCGTCGATGTGCTGCTGGTGCAGACGCTCATCACCTTCCTGCTCTACTTCGCCCCCACGCCCGGGGCCTCGGGGATCGCCGAGCTCTTGTCCGCGCTGGTGATGTCGGTCTACGTCCGGCCTGAGGTCACCCCGCTGTACACGCTCATCTGGCGCATGATCCTCAGCTACTACACGATCGCGTTCGGCTTCTTCGTCTTCTCCCACTGGGTGCGGCAGGGGCTGAAGGGGCTGGAGACCGAGGTGGTGGGCGGGTAGGCGTGGCCCACCAGGAAGAGCCGCTCGCGCAGCGGTACGACCCGGCTCTCATGCGTCGGCTGCTGGCCTACCTGCGGCCGCACCGCCTGCTGGTGGGCGGCGCGGTCGTGCTGCTGATGCTCAACGCCGGGCTCACCTTGGTCGGGCCGGTCCTGACCCAACAGGCGCTGGACGCGGCCATCCCTCGGCGCGACCTCGCTTTGCTCGGGACCCTGGCGGGGCTCTTCCTGGCGGCGCTCGCGGTGGAATTCGTCGCGGAGTACGCGCAGACGATCCTCACCACGCTCATCGGCCAGCGGGTGATGCGCGATCTCCGGCAGCAGATCTTCCGGCACCTCCAGCGGCTGAGCATTCCGTACTTCGATCGCCATCCGGTGGGCCGGCTGATGACCCGGGTGACGTCCGACGTGGAGACCCTGAACGAGCTGTTCTCCTCCGGCGTCGTCGCCATCTTCGGAGACGCGTTCACCCTCGCCGCCATCATGGCGATGATGCTGGTCATCGACTGGCGGCTGGCGCTCGTCGCGTTCGCGGTCATCCCGCTCGTGTGGCTCACTGCCACACTGTTCCGCCGGAGCGTGCGCGAGGCGTTTCGCGAGATCCGGACCCGCCTGGCCCGGCTCAACAGCTACCTGCAGGAGCACATCTCGGGCATGCGAGTCGTGCAGCTCTTCGGCCGCGAGCAGAAGGCCGCCGAGGCGTTCGACGCCGCCAACCGGGACCACCTGGCGGCCCACCTGCGCTCCATCACCGTGTACGCCGTGTTCTTCCCGGTCATCGAGGTGTTGGGCGCTGTCGCGTTGGCGCTGCTCCTGCTCTACGGCGGGCTCCGGACGCTGGACGCCTCGCTCACGGTTGGCACCCTGGCCGCGTTCATCCAGCTCACGCGCCGGTTCTTCCAGCCGCTGCAGGACCTCTCGGAGAAGTACAACATCCTGCAGAGCGCGATGGCCTCCTCCGAGCGCGTCTTCTCGCTGCTCGACACGCCGGTGACGGTCACCGATCCGGCCGAGCCGGCCCGACTGCCACGGCCGGCGCGGGGCGAGGTGCGCTTCGAGGGGGTCTGGTTCCGGTACTCGGCCGGCGGCCCCTGGGTGCTGCGGGACGTCACCTTCACGGCCTCGCCCGGCCAGACGATCGCGCTGGTCGGGCATACGGGGGCGGGGAAGACCACGATCATCAACCTGCTCCTGCGGTTCTACGATCCGGAGCGCGGCCGCGTCCTGCTTGACGGAGTGGATCTGCGGGAGCTGTCGGTGGACGAGGTGCGCTCCACCATCGGATTCGTGCAGCAGGATCTCTTCTTGTTCTCCGGCGACATCCTCCACAATCTGGTGCTGGACGCACCGATCCCGCCCGAGGCGGCCCGGGCGGCGGCGCGACGGGTCGGGGCGGACCGGTTCATCGAGCGCCTGCCGACGGGGTACGCCCACGTGCTGGGCGAGCGGGGCCGTTCGCTCAGCGTGGGCGAGCGACAGCTCCTGAGCTTCGCCCGGGCGCTCGCGCTCGATCCGCGGATCCTGGTGCTGGACGAGGCGACGAGCTCGGTGGACACCGAGGCCGAGGCCCAGATCCAGCAGGCGATCGCGGAGCTGATGGCCGGCCGGACCAGCCTGGTCGTGGCCCACCGCCTCAGCACCATCC